>JAUZEY010000523.1 GCA_030838785.1 Actinomycetota bacterium
TCGGGCCGACCGATCTCGAGAACTGCGCCCCGTTGTGCCGTGTCCATCACGACATCAAGACGTACCTCGGGTTCCGCCGCGTTCGGGATGAAGACGGGGAATGGATCCTCGTCCCACCCGACGACTACCTCGATCCCGAACAACCCGACCCGACCATCGGACCGACCCTGTTCTTCAACCCCTGGACCGGTGAACCGAGCGACGCCGCGCTCCGTCACGGCGCCGCCGACCGCAGCGGCCTTCCCGGCGGTTGTGGCGCTGCGCCCAGCCCGACCGTCGCCCGCTCGCCTCGCCGTTCCGAGCAGCCCGCCCTCGCTGGAATGTCAGGTCCAGCCCCCTAACCGCTCCCCCGCCTCCTCGGTGGATGGAGGCACCAGCGCGACACACATCCGCCCAGCAGTAGGCACCCAAGCGCTCCGCCACCAGCACGGCGTCAGCGTGACCGGCCCACGGAATCAAGCCAACTGCGCCGGTCGACTGCTCCTTGAAAACCCAATAGCAGGCTCACCCCCGACGTGGTCTACGCCCGGGCGGTCTCCCTCCGCACCGACCTGTCCATCTTCGCCCGCACCGTGCCGGGCTCCATCAGGTCGCTCCCGGCTCCAAGCGGCGCACGGTCTTCACGCGATCGATGGACCGGTCGAACGAGGCGACCGTGTTGACCCCGGATCGTTCTGCGCTGGCTACGAGGTAGGCCTCGGCGAAGTCGATGCGAGCCACCTCGTAGACCTCGATGGCGCGGAGAAGGAGGTCGTGATCGATGACGGTGACCGCCGGAAAGGCGACGATGGCCCTGGCGAGTTCGGCTACCTGTGGCCGCTCGACTTCGTAGAACGATTCGAGCACATACACGACCTCAGCCACGATCAGGTCAGGGACCAACAGCTCGTCGGCCTCAGCCAGAAAGCGAGTCGCCCGCTCGGCGAGATCGGGCGGATCGCCCGTGAAGTGGCGGACAAGGACGTTCGTGTCGAGGAACGCGGTCACCGTCGAGCGGGGGTTCGTTTCGTCCTGGTCTGACGCCGGACCTCATCCCACGATGCGCCGCGCTTCGCCGTCGGAACGGGCACGGAACCAGCCAACTCAATCAGGTCGGAGGTCCGAGCCAAGACAGCTCGCACGCCCTCTACCCGGAACACGACTTCGTCGCCGTCACGAAGCCCCAACGCTTCCCTGACTGCCTTCGGAATCGTGACCTGCCCCTTCGAGGTCAGCCGGGCCGCGACATCCATTCCGCGCCTCCTTACATCTTCATCCAAGTAAGGATACCACTGTTCGGGTCCGCCGGTTCCCGCTACCGGTGATCGCCCTTCCCGCCGAGATCGAGGTCCTGCCGATGGCGAACTGGCGTGGCTGATGGCCGGCTCCAGACCCGCCACCGCGCCCGCGGTCGAACCCTTTCGGCAGCAATGGTCGAGACGCGGACTCCGGGTAACTAGGAGCGGATATGACGCCGGCGGGCTATGGCGCCAGGAGCGGTTCGCGGCGCATGCTCCGAGTGCGGCCTCTCACGGCCGTCCGCACCTTTCCTGCCGCAGCGCCGAAGGAGCGCCAGGTGAAGATCCAGAACCCGGCGGTCCCCCCCGGGTCTGTCCCCGAGGTCGACTGGGACCACCTTCGGCGGGCGGCCGTCGCCTCGTGCCGGCACATCCCCCAATGGGTGTCACGCGACGACCTGGTCCAGGAGGCGAGCCTGGCCGGTTGGCGGGCCGCCAGCCGCTGGCGGCCCGACGGAGGGTCGGGCTTCACGCCGTTCGTGACGCAGCGGGCCGTGGGCGCCGTTCGGGACGTGCTGCGGGAACACAGCTCGTCGACGCGCTCCGGCCATGTCCGGCCGGTCGATGTTCCCTTCAGCCAGGGCCACGAACCGGCGACCAACGATCGCGACACCGTCCTCGACATCGATCTCCACGAGACGCTGGAACGGGCGCTGGGCCGGTTGTCTCCGAGGCAGCGGCACGTCATCGTGGAGCGGTTCCTGCAGGGTCGGGTCAGCGACGACATCGGCCGGGATCTGGGCATCACCGGCTCGGCCGTCTCGCTGCTGGTCGCCGCGGCGCTCAAACGACTCTCGGCGGACGGCACCCTCCGGGACTGGGTCGGTCTGGCAGCCTGAGCCGGGGACGCGCGGAGAAGGGGTGGGCGGGCTCAATTGCTGGTTCCAACCCAGCACCGGTGTCAATGGCCACACAAATGGCGCGAACGGGCCATAGCCGAATTTTTCGGATGGGCGCATTGTGAGAGATGCCAGGAACGACGCCACTCCAGACCCCGGTGGCGGGATCCACATCTGGATCCGAAGAGGCCCGCGAATCCCCGGAGTTGGAGACATGAAATCTGAGATCAGAACGACCACGGCTACTGCTCGTGCCCGGCGGCGCCGGATGGGAGCAGGGCTCTGCGCCCTCCCCCTCGCCGGCGTGCTCGCCTTTGCCAATCCGGTGGGTGCGAGCTCGTCCCACACGACGAACGGGCCGCCGGGGAACAACGGCACGGTCAAGATCGACGGGAAGCCGTTCGACAGCCTTCCCAACAACGAGCCCCACGTCGGTTGCAGCTTCGAGGTCGACTTCTACGGCTTCGACATGGGCGACCTCAACGCCAAGGTGACCTTCGCCGTCCAGCCCCCGACGGGCAAGGACCACGTGCTCCTCACCGACACGGTGTTCATCGGCGAGGACAACAACAGCGGCGGAGGGTCCGAGGCCGGCCTCGACGCCAGCCGGGCCTACAACCTGAGCTCGTACCTCGTCGGGGTGTACCCCGAGCAGGCCCAGCAGGGCTACCACGTGAAGCTCACCGTCAACGCCGCTGGATCCCAGGGCGCGGACACCAAGCACAAGGTCTTCTGGGTGAAGGGCTGCACGCTGCCCACCAACCCGCCGACGAACCCGCCGACCAACCCGCCGACCAACCCGCCGGTCATCCCGGTGGTCATCCCCTCGGTCATCCCGCCGGTCAAGCCGTCGACCACCCCCGCCCCGAACGCCATTGTCCTGGGCGAGACCGTCACCAAGCCGGCCGTCACCGCTCCGGCTGGCACGGCTCCGGCCACCACCGAAGCGGCCACCACGGTGCTCGGTGAGCAACTGTCCGCTGCCCCTGTCGGTGGCGTCCAGACCGGCGGTGGCGGTACCAGCGACCGCGGCAATCCCCTGCTGCCCTTCGGAGCCGCACTGGGCTTCCTCGCTCTCGCTGGCTTCGTGACCCCCCGGCTCCGCCGGGTCGGCTAGTCAAGTGAACGGGCGAACCGAGATGAAGGGGCCGCGGCGGTTCCCGGCCCGGTTCGCCCTTGCCCTGCTCCTCGTGGTGGGGGGAGCGACGATCACCGTCGTCGCCCTCCACCACGATGAGTCCGCCAGCGCCATGGTCGTCGCGCCGCCGGCGTCCCCCGGCCCCGCCGGCCCCGGCCCCGCCGGCCCCTCCGGCCAGGCAACGCCGGCCGCAGCGGCGCCGGCCGCCCCGGTAGGAATCCGCATCGACGCCATCGGCGCGTCCGCCCCCATCGACCCGCTGGGACTCAACCCTGACGGCACGCTCCAGGCCCCCGCCGACTACGACCGGGCCGGGTACTTCACCGGCCGGCCGAACCCGGGAGCGGTCGGCCCGGCCATCATCGTCGCCCACGTCGACTCCAAGACCGGCCCGGCCGTGTTCTACCGCCTCCGGGACCTCAAACCCGGCGACGGGATCACCGTCACCCGAGCCGACGGGTCCGAGGTCGTCTTCCTCGTCGACCGGCTCGAGCAACACCCCAAAGACGCCTTCCCCACCGACGAGGTCTACGGCCCCACCTCCGACGCCACCCTTCGCCTCATCACCTGCGGCGGGTCCTTCGACCAGTCGTCGGGTCATTACCGCGACAACCTGATCGCCTTCGCCCACCTGAAAGCGTGACAACGCGCCGGGGCGCCCCCGGACACGTGGAATCGTTCGCCACGTGGTCCGGGCGGCACCGCGGCTGAGGCCCGCACCTCCGACGTCCCCATCGTCCCGGCTGACCGCCCCCCGCCCGGTGGTTGATACCGTGGTGGATGCCCCGAATGACCAGTGACGTCCTCGAGCAGTTCCTGCGCCAGCCCCACATCGCCGTTCTGGCCACGTTGCGCAGCGACGGGCGGCCCTACACCGTTCCGATCTGGTGGCTGTGGAAGGACGGGGCCTTCTGGCTGACGGGCACGACGTCGAGGGTCTGGTGCCGGCAACTCCAGCGCGACCCTCGGGCCTCCCTCTGCATCGAAGCCCTCCAACCCGTCGCCGGCCATGTCGGCGTCGACGGCAACGTCGAAGCGAAGCTGCTGCCCGACTTCGACATCTGGCCGATCTCCCGGCAGCTGGTCGACAAGTACGTCCCCGACGACCCGGATGCGTTCTTCGCCAACATGCGGACGGAACCCCGCCTCCTCTTCCGCCTCACCCCCGAGGTCTGGCGGGCCATCGACATGCGCGTCTACGAAGGCAAACGAGCCGACCGCGACCACCAGACCCGAAACGAAGGCTCGAGGGACGCCGTTCCTGGTGGTGAGCCCACCCTGGACCGCTGAGGGCTTCTCTTCGAGAGGCCCACGGTGCATATGTCGCGCCTTGGTCACGATGGGCCATATCTATCTGGTCGTGAGAGGTCCATGGTGACCTTTAGGAGCCTCCGGTTTGTCCCATTGGAGGAGGCCCGCCGCAGCCAGGAGTTCAACATGTCCGATCAGTACTCGGGGCGGTGCGTGTGAAACGCCACGTTCCGCATACGCCCCGCCCGCTCCCCCGAGGTCGCCGGCTCATACCCCTGGCGCTGGCTGGGGGCGCCCTGCTGGTGGCGCTGTCCTCCAGTGCCGCCTCGGCCTCCGTGACGGGGGGCTGCCAGGGGACCGGGACCATCGGGACGACCAGCTACGACGTGGCGACGCTCGATCCCGCCAACCCCATCACCATCCCCGCCACAGGGGACGTGGCCTACCAGGGGTCCGTCCCGCTCCCCGCCGGAGATGCCAAGCGCGCCTATTCCGGCACGATCTCCCTGAAGTTGCCCTTCGGCGGCAGCATCGCCGCAGTCAACTGGTCGGGCTCGTCGGCGAAGGTCGCCGACAGCGGCGTCCACCACTACTCGATTCCGGCGTTCGTCCCCCGGGGCATGACCGTCCGGGCCGACGGTACCCACAACCAGGACGGGCTGCCGGCGCCGTGCACCGGGGCGTTCTCCGTCAAAGTCCAAGGAGGACCGTTCGACTCGCCCGTACCCACAGCCGCGGCGCTGGGCGGAACCCTCCTGACCGGAGCGGCGCTGGGCAGTGCCGCCTTTGCCAAGGGAGGTAAGCCGTGAAGCAGCGAGGCCATCCGATCCGGGGCGCCATCGCCGGATTGCTCTTCGGGATCTTCGTCAGCCTCGACCTCGTCATCTTCGGTGTGTTGGCGCTCGATGCCAACCTGCTGGCCTTGATTCCGGTCCTCGGGCTCGTCGCCGGTGTCGTGCTCGGTGTCACGACACCATTGCGGCGCCGGTCGGCCGACGAGAAGCAGTCGGCGCGGACGCCGTCGATGGGCACGCCGAAGCCCGATCCCAACATCGCCTGATCCCGCCCCGTCCCGGTCCGGCGTAGCCCTACCCCTGGCGTCCAGGCGCGGCCGGGTGGGGTTGTCCCCACCCCGAAGACGCCAGGTGGCGGGATGGTCACCTCGACCACGGTTCCGTATCGTGATGAACGTGCCTCCTGCGATCCCGCAGGAACGCCCACCGCCTCGACGAGACGCCCGGACGGCTTACCCCAGCAAGCCGGATCGGCCCCGTCGGAGGCGGTGAAGCGCGTCTCCAGACCGATCCGATGCTTCCCCACCGGCTACACCAGCGGCAACAGGAGTTGACCACGGCCACGGTGGAGTTCGCGGTGGTGGCTCGAATCGCAAGGATGTGATTCACTGCCCGGTGGAGCGGAGGTCGGGCCGATGACGACGATGATGCAGGCACTGATGGCGCTGGACGACGGGGCGCTCGGGGAGCTGTTCCGGCTCCGGCCGGATCTGTCCCGGCCGGCCCCGGCGGGGTTCGCTGAACTGGCCGACCGGGCGTCACGGAAAGGGTCGCTGCAGGCGGCCTATGCCCGGCTCGACCACTTCAGCGGGGTGGTCCTCCAGGCGTGTTGCGTGGTTGACGACGGCTCGGCGCCCGACGCCGTCGTCGCCCTCCTGGGCGGCCCCGACCGCTGCCCGCCCGACGCGCTGGAGGCAGCCCTCGACCGGCTCGCCGCCCGGGCGATGCTGTGGCGGGGGGAAGGCGGCGCCATCCACCCGGCGCCGGCCCTGCACACCGCCTTCGGCTACCCGCTCGGCCTCGGGCGCCCGCTGGCCGTCCTGGCCGCCACGACCCAGGTCACCGCCGGCGACCTCGAGGGGGCCCTGGTCCGTCTCGGCCTGGCCAGGAAACAGCCCGGCGAACGCAAGAGCGATCTCGTGGCCCGGCTCGGGGCCGCGCTGGCGGATCCGGCGCTGGTCACCGGCGTGCTGGCGGCGGCACCGGCGGCCGTCCGGGAGCGCGCCGCGGTACTCGCCGGGAAGCGGCCCACGCTGGCGGTGGAGCGGTCGTACAGCCGCACCGGCGGCACACCCCACGAGTGGCTGGCGGAACGGCTGCTGGTCGTCCCCTGCGACTGGTATCAGGCCGAGATGCC
>JAUZEY010000575.1 GCA_030838785.1 Actinomycetota bacterium
GGCATCGTCGGCAACCAGCCCCAGGTGCTGGCCGGCACGCTCGACATCGACGCCTCGGAGAAGGCCGCCCGCTTCGTGCGGACGTGCGACGCCTTCAACATCCCGATCGTCACGTTCGTCGACGTCCCCGGCTTCCTGCCCGGCACCGACCAGGAGTACGGCGGCATCATCCGCCACGGCGCCAAGCTGCTCTACTCCTACTGCGAGGCCAGCGTCCCCCGGATCCAGGTCATCACCCGCAAGGCCTACGGCGGGGCCTACGTGGTCATGAACTCCAAGTCCATCGGCGCCGACCTGGCCTTTGCCTGGCCGTCGGCCGAGATCGCCGTCATGGGCCCCCAGGGGGCGGTCAACATCATCTTCCGTAAGGAGCTGGAGGCGGCCGACGACCCCGAGACCCGACGGGTCGAGCTGGTCGAGGAGTACACCGAGCGCTTCGCCAACCCCTACGTGGCCGCCGAGCGGGGCTACGTCGACGACGTGATCGATCCCCGCGATACCCGGGCGGTGCTGAGCCGGGCGCTGGACATGCTGCGGACGAAGCAGGAGAAGCTGCCCCAGCGCAAGCACGGGAACGTGCCCCTCTAGTGGGCGTCCCGGCCGCCCGCCGCCTGGCCAGCGTTCCCCCCGGCGCCACCGCCGAGGAGGTGGCCGCCATCGTGGCCGCCCTGGCGGTGATCGACGCCGAGGATCGGAGCCGGTCCACCACCGCCGCCACCGCCGGGGGCGACGACGACCGCATCGACGCCTGGGTCCGCGCCGCCCGCCTGTCGGGCCGGGGCCAGGGCTTCACCCGGGGCTCCTGGCGCCTCGGCGGCCGCCTGAGCCGCCGGCACCGCGCCTGAGACGCGTCAACCCGCCCCGAGGGGAGTTGGAGTAGAGAAGCCCGGGCGTTGGGCGCCCCAACGTTCTCCTCGGGACGGGCGCCCCAGTATCACCCGAATACCCACAGGTTTTCCAGAGCCCTGTGGACAAGCTGGGGATGGCCGGCGCGCCAGGGTTTGCCCGGGGTTGGGGGGTGTCCCCCTGATGAAATACTCTCGGTGGCCGAGACGGAAACCGACCGATGGGGAGAGGACGGAGCCGGTGGCCGCAGGGGAGATCGACGCCGTAGTCGCTGGCCGGACTGTTCCGGGGCTCTTCGCCGCCACCGTGCGGGCCCGCCCGGACGCCGTCGCCGTCCGCTGGCGGCCGCCGGGCGGCGATAGCGCCACCGCGACCATGACCTGGGCCGGGTACGCCGACCGGGCCTGCCGGGTGGCGGCCGGCCTGCGGAGCCTGGGAGTCCGGCCGGGCGACCGGGTCGTGCTCATGATGCGCAACTGGCCGGAGTTCTACGCCGCCGACATGGGGGCGCTCCTGGCCGGGGCGACGCCCATCTCCATCTACAACTCCTCGTCGCCGGAGCAGATCGAGTACCTCGCCGGGCACTCCGAGGCCGTCGTGGCGGTCGTCGGCGACATCGGGATGCTGGAACGGTTCCTCAAGGTCCGCCCGGAGCTGCCCGGGCTGCGACAGATCCTGCTGGTCGACGATCCGGACGGGCTGGCGCCGGCCGACGTCATGCCGTTCTCCGACCTGCTCGGCGCGGCGCCGGTCGACCTCGACGAGGCCGTCGGGCGGGCCCGTCCCGAAGACCTCCTCACCCTCATCTACACGTCGGGGACCACCGGGCCCCCGAAGGGCGTAATGCTCTCGCACCGCAACATCTGCTGGATCGTGGAGAGCATGGCTCGGGCCACCGGCGAGCCGCTCACCGGCTGGCGGCAGGTCTCCTTCCTGCCCATGGCCCATATCGCCGAACGGCTCATGACCCACTACTTCCACATCGGGGAGGGCACCGAGGTCACCACCTGCCCCGAGCCGACGGAGCTGGCCGCCTACCTGCGAGAGGTCCGCCCCGAGCACTTCCTCGGCGTGCCCCGGGTGTGGGAGAAGATCCACGCCGGGATCAGCGCCGCGGTGGCCTCCGACCCGGAGAAGCAGGCCGGCTTCGAGCGGGCTCTGGAGGTGGGGCGCAGGGCCGCCGCCGTGCGGGTCACCGGCGAGCCGCTGCCGCCGGACCTCGCCGCCGCCTGGGACGAGGTGGACACGGCCACCTTCAGAGACGTCCGGGCCATGGTCGGCCTCGACCAACTACGCGTCGCCCTGACCGGGGCGGCGCCGATCAGCCGTGCGGTGTTCGACTTCTTCCTGGCCATCGGCGTTCCGATGACCGAGGTCTACGGGCTGTCGGAGTGCACCGGGCCGATGACGTGGGCCCGGACGCCCGTGCGGCCGGGCACGGTGGGTCCGCCCATCCCCGGCCAGGAGATCAAGCTGCTCGACGACGGCGAGGTGTGCTGCCGGGGCGGCAACGTGTTCTCCGGCTACCTGAAGGACCCGGAGCGCACCGCCGAGATGCTCGACGACGAGGGCTGGCTCCACAGCGGCGACATCGGCCGGTTCGACGAGGCCGGGTACGTCCAGATCGTGGACCGGAAGAAGGAGCTGATCATCACCGCCGGCGGGAAGAACATCTCCCCCGCCAACCTCGAGACGGCCATCAAGTCGTACCCGCTGATCGGGCAGGCCTGCGCCGTCGGCGACGCCCGGCCCTACATGACGGCGCTGATCGTGCTCGACCCCGACGTGGCACCGGCCTGGGCCCGGTCGCAGGGGATCGAGTTCTCGTCGCTGGCCGATCTGGCCCAGCACCCCGACATGCGGGCCGAGGTGGAACGGTGCGTGGCCGAGGCCAATACCCGCTTCAGCCAGGTGGAGCAGATCAAGAGGATCGCCATCCTGCCCACCGAGTGGCCGCCGGACTCCGAGGAACTCACCCCGACGATGAAGCTCAAGCGGCGCGGCGTGCTGGCCAAGTACGCCGAGGAGATCGAGTCGCTGTACGCCTAATGCCTCGGGGGAGGCAGGTGAAGCTCCTCAGTCCACTCCGGCGATCTCGACCCGGTCGCGGCCGGCGGCCCGGGCCGCGGCCAGGGCCTGCACCGAGCGGCGGAGCAGGTCGTGGGCGTCGAGGGCGTGGGACGGGTAGCAGGCGATCCCGGCCGAGAGTGTGAACGACCTCCCGGTGGGGGACATCGTGACCGCCTTGCGGACCCGCTCGGCGGCGGCCGCCGCCCCGGACTCGGGGGTGTCCTCCAGCAGGCAGGCCACGGCGGCGTCACCGTAGCGGCAGGCGGTGTCGCACTCCCGGAGGGTGCGGCGGATGGCGCTGCCCAGCAGGCGCAGGGCCTGGTCGCGCCGCTCGGGGCGGGCCCGCTCGAACCCGTCCAGCTCGAAGACGACCAGCGACAGCGGCTGGAGGTGGCGGCGGGCGGAGGCCACCCGCTGGCTGAGGGTGACCCGGAAGAAGGCCTTGTCGACCAGCCCTGTGACCGGGTCGTTGGTCGACAGCCGGGGGATCGGGTGGCGCAGGTCGATCGTGACCTCGTCGGTGTCGCCGGATCCCGGGTTGCGCATCGTGCGCCACTGGATGGCGGCGAGGGCGAGCGAGATGAGTGCGGTGCCGCAGGCCGTGGACCCCAACGCCACGGCCCCGGCTAGGAAGGCCAGGCCGGCGGCGAGGACGGCGGCGGCGGCGCACACCAGCGACAGGGCGAGCCGCCCGGAGGCGGGCAGGGGTGGCAGGCGGTGGTGGCTCACGGCTGTCCGATCGGCTGCTCGGTGCCCTCGTGTGAGCCGCTCCGCTCGGCCAGGACGAGGTCGGCGATCTCGGCCATCACCTGGGTGAGGCGGAAATCCTTGGGTGTGTAGACCCTGGCCACCCCGATCTCGGCCAGCTTGGCCTGGTCGGACGGCGGGATGATGCCGCCCACGACGACCGGGGCGGTGACCCCCGCCTCCCGGAGGAGCCGGACGGTCTCGGGTACGAGCTCGAGGTGGCTGCCGGAGAGGATGGAGAGGCCGACGATGTCGACGTCCTCGTCGGCGGCGGACTGGGCGATCTGGGCCGGGGTCAGCCGGATGCCGGAGTAGATGACCTCCATGCCGGCGTCGCGGGCGGCCACGGCGATCTGCTCCGCGCCGTTGGAGTGGCCGTCGAGTCCCGGCTTGCCGACCAGCAGCTTCGGCGGCCCGCCGGCGGCGGTGATGGCCCGCACGGTCTCCCGGACGGCGGCCATGGCCTCGGCGTCGGATGAGACGACGACGCCCCCGACCCCGGTCGGGGCCCGGAACTCGCCGAACACCTCCCGCAGCGCCCCGGCCCACTCGCCGACCGTCCCGCCGGCCTCGGCCAGGGCGATGGTGGCCTCCATGATGTTCTCGGACCCTTCGGCCACCTCCCGGAGGCGGTCGAGCGCCCGGTCGACGGCGCCGGCGTCCCGGGACGCCTTCCATTGGGCGAGCTCTTCCACCAGCTGCGCCTCGACGGCCGGGTCGACCACGAGGATGGCGCCCTCGTCGGCCTCCTCCAGCGGAGAGGGTTCGGTGGTGGTGTATGCGTTCACCCCGACGACGGTGATGTCGCCGCTCTCGATGCGCCGGGTGCGCTCGGCGTGGGACTGCACGAGCCGGCCCTTCAGCTCGTCGATCATGGCGAAGGCGCCGCCGCCGTCGAGGACCCACTCCAGTTCGGCGGTGGCCGCCTCCTCCAGGGAGGCCGTCTTCCCCTCGATGACGGTCGACCCGTCGAAGATGTCGCCGTACTCCAGGAGGTCGGTCTCGAAGGCCAAGACCTGCTGCATCCGCAGCGACCACTGCTGGTCCCAGGGCCGGGGGAGGCCGAGGGCCTCGTTCCAGGCGGGGAGCTGCACCGCCCGCGCCCGGGCCGACTTCGACAGGGTGACCCCGAGCATCTCCAGCACGATCCGCTGGATGTTGTTCTCCGGCTGCGCCTCGGTCAGGCCGAGGGAGTTGACCTGCACGCCGTAGCGGAAACGCCGCAGCTTGTCGTCGGAAACGCCGTAACGCTCCCGGCAGATCCGGTCCCACATCCGGCCCATGGCCCGGAGCTTGCAGACCTCTTCGACGAAGCGGATCCCGGCGTTGACGAAGAACGAGAACCGGCCGACGACCTCCGGGAAGCGGTCGGGCTCGACCTGGCCCGACTCCCGCACCGCGTCGAGGACGGCGCAGGCGGTGGCCAGGGCGTAGGCCATCTCCTGGACGGGCGTCGCCCCCGCCTCCTGGAGGTGGTAGGAGCAGACGTTGATCGGGTTCCACTTCGGGACATTGGCCACCGTGTAGGCCACGGTGTCGACCGTGAGCCGGCAGGACGGGCCGGGGGGGAAGATGTACGTCCCCCGGGACAGGTACTCCTTCACAATGTCGTTCTGGGTCGTGCCCGCCAGGCGGCCGGGGTCGACACCCCGCTCCCGGGCCAGGGCGACGTACATCCCCAGCAGCCAGGCGCAGGTGGCGTTTATGGTCATCGAGGTGTTCATGTCCTCGATGGGGATGCCCTCGAACAGGGCCCGCATCTCGCCCAGGTGGGGGACGGGCACGCCGACCTTGCCGACCTCGCCCCGGGCCAGGACGTGGTCGGGGTCGTAGCCGGTCTGGGTCGGCAGGTCGAAGGCCACCGACAGGCCGGTCTGACCCTTGGCCAGGTTGCGGCGGTAGAGCTCGTTGCTGGCCGTGGCCGAACTGTGCCCCGAGTACGTTCGCATCACCCAGGGCTTGTCGCGGGCCGGCACGCTACCCATTCTCAATGCTGGCAACGGTTTGTGCCATTTGGCGCCGCGATTTCCCGCCGGCGGGGGACCTAACTCACGGTTTTCGGCCGCCGTCGGTGGCCGGGCTTAGCGCTTCGTGTAGTCGTAGAAGCCCTGGCCGCTCTTCCGGCCCAGGCGGCCGGCCGACAGCATCCGGCGGAGGTGCTGGGCCGGCTGGAGGAACGGGTCGGGGTTCTCGGCGTAGAGGGCGTCGAGGATCGAAACCGTCACGTCGATGCCGACGAGGTCGATGAGGGCGAAGGGGCCCATCGGCATGTTGGCGCCGGCCTTCATGGCCGAGTCGATGTCCTCCTGGCTGGCCACACCCCGCTCCAGGAGCCGGACGGCCGAGTTCAGGTACGGGAACAGGAGCGCGTTCACGACGAAGCCGGCGACGTCGCGCACCTCGATCGGGCTCTTCCCGCACGAGTCGGCGAAGGTGAGCGCCGCCTCCACCGTCTCGTCGCTGGACGTGATGGCCCGGATCACCTCGACCAGGGACATCATCGGCGCCGGGTTGAAGAAGTGGATGCCGACCACCTGGCCGGGCCGCTCGGTGGACACCGCCATCTCGACCACCGGCAGGGTGGAGGTGTTGGTGGCGAGGATGGTGTGGGGAGCGCAGATCTTGTCGAGCTCGGCGAAGAGCTCCTTCTTGACCGCCAGGTCCTCCAGCACCGACTCGACGACGAGGTCGCACTCGGCGAGCTCCTTGAGGTCGGTCACGCCCCGGACCCGGGCCAGCGCCGCGTCGCGGTCGGCCTCGGCCAGCTTGCCCTTCTCGACCTGCTTGGCCAGCGACTTCTCGAGCCCCTTGATCATCCCGTCCGCCCCGGCCTGGGACCGGCTGCGGAGCAGGACCTCGTAGCCGTTCTTGCTCGCCACCTCGGCAATGCCGGAACCCATGGTCCCGGAGCCGACGATCCCGACGCGTTTGATGGTCATGGAGCTTCCCCCTCGAAGTTCGCCTTTTGAAAGGTGCCGGTCAGGCTACCGGTGCGTCGCCCCCGTCCCCAACCCTGGGTTCCGCGTCGGGGTCGATGCCGTGGCGGGCCAGCAGGTCGCGCAGGCGGGCGATCTCGGCGTGGAGCCGGTCGAGGACCTCGGCTGGCACGGACACGACGACCGGGGAGTCCTCCCGGATCTCGGGCCCGCGGCGGGTGTCCCGGTCGACGAGCGACACGGTCCGCCGGATGTTCTCCAGCTGCAGCCCGTGCTCGTGAAGAATCTCCGCCCCCAGCCCCGCGCCCTCCCGGAGGAGGCCGAGCAGGAGATGCTCACCCCCGATGAAGTTGTCGCCCATCTGGAGCGCCTCCCGGAGGGACATCTCCAGCGCCTTCTTCGCCCGGGGCGTGAACGGGATGTGCCCGCTCGGTGAGCGCCTGCTCGGCTTGCCCGCGGCCGCGACGCGGGCCCGCGTCTCGTCGAGGCCGACACCGAGGCCCGCCAGCAACTGGCCGGCCATGTCGTCGGCGTGCAGCAGCCCGAGGAGGAGGTGCTCGGTGCCGATGAAGTTCTGGTCGAGGAGGCGCGCTTCCTCCTGGGCGAGGACGACGACCCGTCGGGCCCGGTCGGTGAAACGCTCGAACACGGTCGCCATTGTGGCGGGCGCCCACCCACGGCGCACCGGGAAATTTGCGTCGGGGGAGGCTGGTGAGGCTCCGGAATTCCGCCGGGTAGGCTCGGTCGCATGAATGGCGACGGGACGGGAACGCTGGCCCTGGTCGGCGGGGCCGAGTGGCAGGACGGGTGCCGCAAGTTCGACGCCGCGCTCCTGGAAGCCTCCGGCACCGACGAGGTGCTGGTGCTGCCGACGGCGGCGGCCTTCGAGAACCCGGGCAAGGCCGTCGAGACCGCCCGCCGCTACTTCGACGATCTCGGCGCCAACGTCTCGGCCCTCATGGTGCTCGGGCGGACGGAGGCGGAGGACGAGACCAACGCCGCCGTCGTCCGGGGGTCGCGCTTCGTGTACATCGGCGGCGGCTCGCCGATGCACCTCCGGTCCGTCCTCAAGGGCTCCCGGCTGTGGGAGGCGCTGGTCGAGGTGTGGAACGACGGCGCCGTGCTGGCCGCCTCGTCGGCCGGAGCCATGGTGCTGTGCGACCCGATGGTCGATCCCCGGGGCGGGGCCTACACCGTCGGTCTCGGGCTGCTCTCCAACATGCCGATGTTCCCCCACCACGACACCGCGCCGGCCCACCTGCGGGAACGGTCGATCGAGCTGCGGCCCGAGAGTTCGGTGCTGGTCGGGATCGACGAGCAGACGGCCCTCCTGCGCGACCCCGACGGCAGCTGGCGGGTGGCGGGCCAGGGCACCGTCACGCTCTACGGCCCGGCCCGCGACGAGGTCTCCGTCTACGCCTCCGACGCCACCGTCGAGGGCCTTCCCCCGGGGTAGCGCCGGGCGTTCAGCTGACCTTGATGGTGATGCTGGAGATGTAGAGCGGGCGGGTCGGCGGGCCGTCGCCGTTGTTGAACGATTCGATCTTCTGGGCCACGTCGAGGCCGCCCGTCACCATCCCGAAGCGGGAGTACTGGTTCGGCAGCGACGTGCCGCCCTGACCCGTCACGATGAAGAACTGCGACCCGGTGGAATGCGGTGTCGAGGTCTTGGCCATGGCCAGCGAGCCGAGCTTGTAGCCGTCGGTGGGCGGTTCCTCGGCGATGGTGTACCCGGGGCCGCCGGAGCCGTCGCCCTTGGGATCGCCACCCTGGATCACGAAGTCCTTCACGACGCGGTGCCAGGTGAGGCCGTCGTAGAACTTCTTGTCGGCCAGGAAGACGAAGCTGTTCACCGAGTGGGGGGCGGCCTTGGCGTCGAGATCCACGGTGATCTTGCCGCAGGACGTGTCGATCGTGGCCGTGTACTTCTTGGCCGTGTCGATCGTCATCGGGGGCTCGGCGGTGAACGTCGGCCGGTTGGGGTTGTCGGGCGGTTTGGTGTCGTTGCACTGGATGGCGGCCAGGGCCGGGTTGGCGATCGTGGTGGTCGTCGCACCGGTGGCGGACGTCGCGCTGGCGGCGGCGGACGTCGTGGTCGTGTCCTTCGTCGCCACCGACGACTTCTTGTCGCCCTTGAGGAGGAAGGTGGCGAGGAGGGCCAGCCCGACGACGAGGACGGCGCCGACGACGGCCCGCACCGTGGTCTGCTTCTTCTTCTGCTGCCTGGCGGCCTCGAGCTGGGCCGCCCGGGCGGCCTCCCGGTTCTGGCGCTGGCGTTCCCGTTTCGGATCCGGCATGGGGCGGGAGTCTATGGCGAGAGCGGCAAACGGGGGTGCCACTGATATCTTCGATCAGGCGATGACCAGCACAGATCTCTTCTACCGCGCCTGATGGCCCTCGTCGTCCAGAAGTTCGGCGGCACCTCGGTGGCCGACCCCGACCGGATCCGGGCGGTGGCCGACCACGTGGCCCGGACGCGCCGCCTGGGCGACGACGTGGTCGTCGTCGTCTCGGCCATGGGAAAGACCACCGACGAGCTCATCCGCCTCGCCGCCGAGGTGTCGAGCTCCCCCGCTGGCCGGGAGATGGACATGCTGCTCACCGCCGGCGAGCGGATCTCGATGGCACTCCTGTGCATGGCGCTGATCGACCTGGGCGTGCCGGCGGTGTCGTTCACCGGCTCGCAGGCCGGCATCGTGACCGACACCACCCACGGCAAGGCCAAGATCCTCGAGGTCCGGGCGCATCGCCTCACCGAGGCCCTGGCCGCCGGCAACGTGGTGGTGGTGGCCGGATTCCAGGGCGTGTCGACGGCGCTCGACGTGACGACGCTGGGCCGGGGCGGGTCCGACACCACCGCCGTGGCCCTGGCCGCCGCCCTCGGCGCCGACGCCTGCGAGATCTACACCGACGTCACCGGTGTCTATACCGCCGACCCCCGCATCGTCCCCAACGCCCGGCGGCTGCCGCTCGTGTCCTACGAGGAGATGCTGGACATGGCCGCCACCGGCGGCAAGGTGCTGGCGCTCCGGTCGGTCGAGTTCGCCCGGAACTACGGCGTGGCGGTGCACGTACGGTCCAGCTTCACCTGGGAACCCGGCACCTGGGTGAGAGAGGAAGACGAGTCCATGGAGGCAGCGATCATCTCCGGTGTCACCCACGACACCGCCGAGGCGAAGGTCACGATCACCGGCGTGCCCGACCAGGTCGGGATCGCGGCCCGGGTCTTCCGGGCGCTGGCCGACGAGGCCGTCAACGTCGACATGATCGTGCAGAACGTGAGCAAGAGCGGGATCACCGACATCTCCTTCACGCTCCCCAAGGACGATCTGAAGAAGGCCGGGAAGGTCATCGAGAGCCTCGTCGGCGACCTCGGGGCGACCGGGTTCGACGAGGACAACGGCATCGCCCGGGTGTCGCTCATCGGCGCGGGCATGAAGACCCACCCCGGAGTCGCCGCCACCATGTTCGAGGTCCTGGCCCGGGAGGGCGTGAACATCGAGATGATCTCCACCAGCTCCATCCGCATCTCCTGCGTGGTGCGGGCCGACCACGTCGAACGGGCGGTGCAGGCCCTCCACGACGCCTTCGGCCTGGCCGACGGAACGTTGGGGGTGCTGGCGTGAACCCCGGGGCTCGCGGTGTCCCCGGAGGGACAGTCCCGCCCGTCCGCATCGGTGTCGTCGGCGCCACCGGCCTCGTCGGCGGCGAGATGCTCCGGATCCTGGAGGAGCGGGCCTTTCCCGTCGCCGAGCTGCGGGCCTACGCCTCGGCCCGCTCCGAGGGCCGCAAGCTGCCCTTCGCCGGCGGCGAGGTGACGTGCGAGGTGCTCCGGCCGGGGTGCTTCGACGGGCTCGACATCGTGGTGGTCGACGTCGACGACCCGCTGGCCCTGGAGTGGGTCCCGGTGGCCACCGCCGCCGGCGCTCGCGTGGTCGACAACTCGGCGGCCTACCGGATGGACCCGGACGTGCCGTTGGTGGTGGCCGAGGTGAATCCGGAGGACCTGGCCGACCTGCCGAAGGGCGTGGCGTCGTGTCCCAACTGCACCACCATGGTGCTGGTGGCGGCCCTCGCTCCGCTGCACCGGGCCGCCGGGTTGAAGCGGATGGTGGTCTCGACCTACCAGTCGGTGTCGGGTGCCGGCCAGCCCGGGATGCGGGAGCTCGAGGAGCAGTGGACGAAGGGCGCCGGCGAGTGGGAGGCGCTGCGCCGGGCCGGCGCGGGCGGGCCGCTCCCGGCCGGGCAGGTGTGGAGCAAGCCCATTGCCGGCAACGTCATCCCGCTGGCCGGTTCGGTGAAGGAGGCGGGCTACACGTCGGAGGAGTGGAAGCTGGTCCACGAGACCCGCAAGATCCTCCACGACGACTCGATCGCCGTCACCGCCACCTGCGTCCGGGTGCCGGTGTTCGTCGGCCACGCCATGACCGCCAACCTGGAGTTTGGCCGGCCGGTGAGCCGGGCCGAGGCGGTCGAGCTGCTGTCGTCGGCGCCGGGCGTGGTGCTGGTCGACGGCGGCGACGGCGCGCCGACGCCGCTGGAGGGCGCCGGCATCGACCCGGTCCTGGTCGGACGGCTCCGGGAGGACCCGTCCCGCCCGGGCTGCCTGGACCTGTGGGTGACGGGCGACAACCTGCGGAAGGGCGCAGCGTTGAACGCCGTCCAGATGGCCGAGGTGATGATCGCCTGATTCCCGTCGCCGATTCGGGGCGCCGCTCCGGATTCGGCGTTCATTTCGGACGGGCGGGTGTCCGAAAAGAACGAGGTTCGTCAGGCGCCGCCGCCTTCGACGGCGATCATGCGGGCGCGGCTGGTCCGGAGGCGGATCGGCAGGCAGCCTTGGTAGTCGTCGGAGTAGTACCAGGCGTGGGCGGCGTCGAGGCTGTCGAACTCCAGGACGACGATCCGGCCGAACCACTCCCCTTCGAGCGTCTCGGCCTTGCCGCCGCGGGCGATGTAACGGCCGCCGTGGCGGGCGACGCTGTTCGCCGCCAGCGGCCGGTACTCCTCGTAGGCGGCGGGGTCCTCGACGTCGATCTCGACGATGACGTAGGCGCTCACGGTCCGGAAGTCTCCTTTCGGCGGCGGACGTGTAGGGGGCGGCCGAGGGCGCCCATGGCCGCTTCGGCCAGGGTCTCGGAGAGGGTGGGGTGAGGGGCGATGGTGAGGGCGACGTCCTCCAGGGTGGCCCCCATTTCGACGGCCAGAGCGGCCTCGGCGGCCAGTTCGGCCACGCCGGCGCCGACCATGTGGACGCCGAGGACGGTTCCGCCGCCGGCGCCGCCTCTCTCGGCCACGATCTCGACGTAGCCCTCGGGGCGGGCCAGGGTGACCGCCCGGCCGGACGCCGACAGCGGGAACCGGAAGCTGATGGCGCCGGCGCCGGCCTCGGTCGCCTGCTCGGCGGTCAGCCCGACAGTGGCGACCTGCGGATCGGAGAAGACGACGGCCGGGATCGTGGCCGGATCGAAGGCAGCCCGCCCCCCGCCGGCGGCGATGACGGCCACCTCGGCCTCGGCGGTGGCCTTGTGGGCCAGAGCCGGACCGGCCGTGATGTCGCCGATGGCGAAGACGTCGGGCGCGGCCCGCCGGTCGGCGGCGACGACGATGCGCCCGTCGGCGTCGATGCGGACGCCGGCGCCGGGGAGCCCGAGGGAATCGGTGTTCGGCCGCCGCCCCACGGCCACGACGACGAGGCCATCGCTCCCGCCGATCGGCCCGCCAACGCGACCGCCGGCCCCGCCGGTGCCGGCGTCGACGGTCGCGCCGAGAGGGAGGCGGGCCTCGCCGGTGGGTCCCTCCACGACAAGGTCGTCGCCGTCCCGGCCGATCACCTTGGTGCCGAGGCGGATCGTGACGCCGCGGGCCCGCAGCGCCCGCTCCAGCACCCGGGCCAGCCCGAGCGGCATCCCGGGGAGGACCTGGTCGGCCAGCTCGACGATCGTGACCTGCGAGCCGAGCTTGGCGAAGGCGCCGCCGAGCTCGACGCCGATGTAGCCGCCGCCGACGACGGTCAGCTCCCCGGGCACCTGGCGGAGGGCCAGGGCGGCGGTCGAGTCGAGCACCCGGTGGCCGTCGAAGGGCAGAGTGGCGAGCTCGACGGGGCGGGACCCGGTGGCCAGCACGACCGAGCCGAACTCGAAGAAGGCGGCGTCGTCGCCGCTGGTCACGGCCATCCGGCGGGCGGTGGCGAAGCGGGCCGAGCCGGTGACCACGGTGACGCCGGCGTCACGCAGGAGCTGCTCGACGCCGCCGGTCAGCCGGCCGACGACGTCGCCGATCCAGCTCTGGGCCCGGTCGAGGTCGACCGTCGCCTCCAGGTCGACGCCGATCGCGGCCGCCTCGGCCGGGAGGCCGGCGGTGTCGGCCACGTGGATCAGCGCTTTCGACGGGATGCAGCCGACGTTGAGGCAGACGCCGCCGATGCGGTCGCGCTCGACGAGCGTGACGGTGCGCCCGGCGGCGGCGGCCCGGAGGGCGGTGGCGTACCCGCCCGGCCCACCGCCGACGACGAGCATGTCCACGCCGGTGGCGACCTCCCCGACGACCATCTAGCGGCCCGGACCGGCCACGAGCAACTCGGCCAGCAGGGCGATGGGGTCGGCCAGGAGGCCGGTCACGTATTCGGCGAAGGCGGTGGCGACGTCCCCGTCGATGAGGCGGTGGTCGGCCGACAGCGCCCACGGCAGCGTCGGCCGGGCCTTCACCTCGCCGTCGACGACGAACGGGCGGGGCCGGATGGCCCCGAAGCCCATGATCCCGACCTCCGGCGGCCGGATGATCGGGGTGGCGAAGCGGCCGCCGAAGGCGCCGTAGTTGGAGATCGTGAACGTCCCACCCCTGAGATCGGCGACGTCGACCCGCCGATCCCGGGCCGCCGCCGTGAGCCGCCGCACCTCGGCCGCGAGGTCGGCCAACCCCCGCTGGTCGGCGTTCCGGATGACGGGCACGACCAGCCCGTCCGCCGTGGCCACCGCCAACCCGATGTTGCGGTCCGGGTGGACGACGATCGACCCCGCCGATCCGCCGGGCGCGTCGTCGGTGGGGGCGGGTTCCAGGGAGGCGTTGAGAAGCGGGTAGCGGCGCAGGCCGCGGGCCACGGCGGCGACGAGGAGGGCGCCGATCGTGGTGTCGATCCCGGCGTCGGCCAGGCGCCGGCGGACGGCCAGGAGGCCGGTGGCGTCGACTTCGTCCAGGGTCGTGAGGTGGGGGATCTCCGACCACGACCGGCGCATCGCCTCGGCGGTCACCCGTCGGATCCCCCGCAGCGGATGCCGCCCGGGCTCCATCCACCCCAGCCCATCCGTCGAACCGGCGTTCGTTTTCCGCTCTGGTGACGGTAGATGAACGCCAGAATCCGGAGCTTCCCAACCGGCGTTCGTTTTCGGGGCCATGGGCGGCAAATGAACGCCAGTTGCTGGCGGACGGGCGGCCGCCGCTTCCACGTCGGAGGCCAGAATACGGCCGGCCGGGCCGGTGCCCGTGATCGTGCCGAGGTCGACACCCCGGTCGACGGCCAGCTTCCGGACGGCGGGCGCCGCCTTGGGGCGGCCGACGGCTGGTGCGGCCGCGCCGGGGACCGGGGCGGGGGCCGTGTCGCCGCCGTGGCCGTCTTCCAGGACAACCAGGGTCTGGCCGACCTTCACGATGTCGCCGGGGGCGAAGGCCAGGGAGACCACCTGGCCCGCGACCGGGGAGGGGAGCTCGACCAGGGCCTTGTCCGTCTGGACTTCGACCAGGGGCTGGTCCCGGACGACGGTGTCGCCCGGGCCGATCAGCCACGAGACGATCTCGCCCTCCTCGAGGCCTTCACCGACGTCGGGAAGGGCGAATTCGACCCGGGCCATCAGGCGCTTCCGCCGCGTCGGAGGCAGCCGACCGACCCGGCCACTAGGCGCCCTCTCCGCACACCCGAAGGGCGGCGGCGACGACCCGGGCCGCGTCGGGGACGTAGTGCTCCTCGAGCATCCCGACCGGATAGGGGACGTCGTAGCCGCCGACCCGGGCCACCGGAGCCTCCAGCGAGTAGAAGGCCTCCTCGCAGATCGTGGCCACGACCTCGGCGGCGAAGCCGGCGGACTGCGGCGCTTCGGAGACGACGACCGCCCGACCGGTGTGCTCCACCGCGGCCACGATGGCCTCGATGTCGAGCGGCACCAGCGTCCGCAGGTCGAGGACGCCGGCCGACACGCCGTGTTCGGCCGCCAGCACCGCCGCTGCCTTGCGGGCGACCTCCACCTGGGCGCTCCAGGCGATGAGGGTGACGTCGTCGCCCGTCCGCACGGCGTTGGCCTTCCCCAGGGGGACGAGGTGCTCGCCCTCGGGGACGTCGTCCTTCACCAGCCGGTAGCCCTTGAGCGGCTCGAGGAACATCACCGGGTCGGGGTCGCGGATCGCCGACGCCAGCAGGCCCTTGGCGTCGGCGGCCGATGCCGGCAGCACCACCTTCAGCCCCGGGCACTGCACGAACTGGGCCTCCAGCGCCTCGGAGTGGAGCTCCGGGGTGCGGACCCCGCCGCCGAACGGCGCCCGCACCGTGACCGGGCAGCCGAACCGCCCGTCCGACCGATAGCGGAGCCGGGCCAGCTGGCCCGCGATCTGATGGAAAGCCTGCCAAGCGAACCCGAGGAACTGGATCTCCGGCACCGGCACGAACCCCTCGGCGGCCAGCCCCACCGCCGTCCCGATGATGACCCCTTCGGCCAGCGGCGTGTCCACGACCCGCCGCCCGCCGAACCGGTCGAGCAGGCCGTCGGTGGCCCGGAAGACCCCTCCGTTGCGGGCGACGTCCTGGCCGAACACCAGCACCTTTCCGTCCCGCTCCATCTCCTGGTGGAGCGTGTGGTTGATGGCCTCCACCAGCGTCATGACGGCCACCGGCTCAGGCCCCCGTGCCGGTGCCGGTGCCGGTGCCAGGGTCGGGGTCGAGCCCGAGCCGGGCCCGGAGCTCCGCCCGCTGGGTCACCATCCGGGGCGTCGGCTCGGCGTAGACGTGGTCGAAGAAGGCGTCGGGGGACACCGTCATCGCCTCGGCCCGGTCCCAGGCGGCATCGATCTCCGCTGCGGCGAGGGCCTCGGCCTCCGCCTGTCGTTCCGCACTCCACAGACCCCGGCCCTCCAGGTGGCGGCGCAGGCGGAGGATCGGGTCGCGGCCCTCCCAGCCGGCCCGCTCCTCAGGTGCTTGGTAGCGCTTCGGGTCGTCGGCCGTGGTGTGGGGCCCCATGCGGAACGTCACCGCCTCGATCAATGTCGGCCCTCCGCCGGTCACCGCCCGCTCCCGGGCGGCGGCGACGACCGAGATCATGGCCAGGGCGTCGTTGCCGTCGACCCGCACGCCGGGGAAGCCGAAGGCGGCCGCCTTGGCCGCGAAGCTGGTGGCCGCCGTCTGGCTGTGCAGCGGCGTGGAGATGGCCCATCCGTTGTTGACGCACAGGAACAACACCGGCGCCCCGAGCACGCCGGCGAAGTTGGCGGCCTCGTAGAAGTCGCCCTCCGAGCTGGCCCCGTCGCCGAAGAACACGCAGGCCACGCCGGGCTCGCCCTTCAGCCGCATGGCCCAGGCCAGGCCGAGGGCGTGGGGGATCTGGGCCGCGAGGGAGATCTGGACCGGGAAGACCCGGACCGGCGCCGGGAAGTGCCCGCCGGCGGGGTGGCCCCGCTGGTAGAGGGCGTAGGTGCGCAGCACCTCGGGGCCGAAACGGCCGAGGGCGACCGGCTCCCGGTACTGGGGCAGCACCCAGTCGTGGGCCGGGTCGAGGGCGGCGGCGGCGCCGGCGACGACGGCCTCCTGGCCCTCGATCGGGGCGTACGTCCCGGCCCGGCCCTGGCGCTGGAGGGAGAAGAAGCGGCCGTTGGCCACGCGGGCCTTGACCATCTCGGCCATCACGGCCACGACGTCGTCGTCGCGAACGTCGGGCGGTTCGGCGACAAGCGCCGACCCGTCCTCGGAGAGAACCCGGTAGACGGTCTCGGCGGCGGCCAGCTCAAGGTCGAGGCTCACCCCACCCTTCCTAGACGTTGGACCCCGACCGATCAAAGCCCGGGGCGGAAAAGCGCCACCGATCGATCATTACCGAGCGGTAGTGTTCTCCTGTGGGGCTGGGGACGGCAGGGTGGCGAAGAGGCTGGAGCACCGGAGTCGTCGCCCTGTGCCTGTTGGCCGTCACGGCCGCCCCGGCGAGCGCCGGCGTCCCGGACGGCACCCCCGAAGCGGACGGGCCCGCCCACTACGTGGCCCTCGGCGACTCCTACACCTCGGGCCCGGGGATCCCGAACCAGTCGACCGACTCGCCCGGGTGCCGGCGCTCCGACCACGACTACCCCCACCTGGTGGCGGCCGCGCTCGAGCCCGCCCGGTTCACCGACGTGAGCTGCGCCGGCGCCAGGACCGCTGACATGGCTTCGCGCCAGCCGCTGCCCGGCGGGCTGACCAACGGCCCGCAGCTCGACGCCCTCGACGCCGGCGTCGACCTCGTCAGCCTCGGCATCGGCGGCAACGACATCCGCTTCGGCGAGATCGCCGTGACCTGCGCCGGCCTCAGCGTCCTCTTCCCGCTCGGGGCGCCGTGCCGCCACCACTACGAGCGCCACGGCGACGAGGTCGGCGCCCGGCTCGCCGCGGCCGCCCCCCAGATCGCGGCGGTGCTGGCCGCCATCCGCCACCGGGCGCCGGCCGCCCGGATCCTCCTCGTCGGCTACCCCGTCATCCTTCCGGCCGCCGGCCCCGGCTGCTGGCCGGTCATGCCCATCGCCGTCGGCGACGTCGCCTGGTTGCGAGGCGTCGAGGGCCGGCTCAACGCCACGCTCGCCGACCTGGCCGCGGGCGCCGGCGCCACGTACGTCGACACCTATGCCTCGAGCGTCGGCCACGACGTGTGCCGCCTGCCGGGCCGGAAGTGGGTCGAGGGCTTCGTGCTGACCGCCCCGGCCAGCGCCGTCCACCCCAACGCCCTTGGCATGGCCAACACGGCCGACCAGGTCCTGGCCGCCCTCTGAGCCGCCGGCGCGGCGCGACGCGCCTCGTCGTGGGCGCGAGCCCGGGCATTACGCCGCTGGCATGAAGCTCGCCCCGACCTTCAGCCGACGCCACCTGGCTCTCGGCCAATCAGGCGGCCGCCGACTCCCGCGCCAGGGCGCCGAGCACCCGCAGCGTCTCCTGGCGCACGGCCCGGCTGCCGACCGGCGACGCCAGCAGCTCCGTGGCGCCGACGTCGGCCAGGGCCCGGATCCGGCCCGCCACCTCGTCCTCGTCGCCGGCGATGACGACGCCGGCCGGGCCGTCGAGCCCGGCCTCGTCGAGGAGCCGCTTGTAAGACGGGAGCGTGCCGTAGATGGCGAACTGGGCCGCCGCCCGCTCGAGGGTGGCGTCGACGTCGGACGTCACCGCCACCGGCAGCCCGACGCCGACCCGGGGCCGGGGCCGGCCGGCGGCCTCGGCGGCGGCGGCGATCGACGGCGCGATCCGTTCCCCGACCACCTGCGGCGCCGCCATCCAGGTGAGGGTCCCGTCGGCCAGCTCGCCGGCCACTCGAAGCATTTTGGGGCCGAGGGCGGCGACCAGGACGGGGACGGGCCCGGCGTCGTCGACCGTGAGCGGGCCCATCAGGGTCGCGGCCCGCAGCGTCTCGCCCTCGACGTCGACCGGCTGCCCGTCGAGCGCCGGCCGCAGCGCCGAGAGGTACTCCCGCATGTGGAGGGCCGGCTTCTCGAACTTCATTCCCAGCATCCCCTCGATGACGACCTGATGGGAGAGCCCGATGCCGAGGTGGAGCCGCGCTCCGCCGAGGGCGGCCGAGGTGGTGAGGGCCTGGCCGGCCAGGACGAGCGGATGGCGGGGGTAGGTCGGCACCACCGCCGTGCCGAGATCGATGCCGGGGACCTCCCGGCCGGCGACGGCGATGGCGGTCAGCGCCTCGACGCCGAATACCTGGGGAACCCAGGCCCGGTCGATGCCGACATCGGCCGCCTCCCGCACCGCGTCGACCACGCCGCCCAGCCCACACCCGCCAACCATCACTCCGATGTCCATCGTTTCCGCCTCAGCTCGTCGGGGGCCAGGGTGGCCCATTCTGCTCCTCGGTTCGGGCGCCACAAATGTTGGGCCAGATGTCACCGCAGCGCTGATTTGTCGGAAAGGTTCCCGACCGCCCCGGCGTCGAATCACTGGCCGCTATGGGGAGACTGCCGGGATTCTTCGACCTTGTCCGCGGCCGCGCTGTCCGCCTGGTCACCATCGTGACCGTGGTCTGGTTCGGGATGGTGGCCATCCCACCGGCACAGGCGGCCGACGCCGTGCTCGTCGGAGCAGGCGACATCTCCGACTGTACGAACGGCGGGGACGCAGCCACTGCCGCGTTGCTGGGGTCGATCGGCGGGACGGTGGTCACGCTCGGCGACAACGCCTACGCCGCCGGGACCGGCCAGCAGTTCAGCGCCTGCTACGGCCCGACCTGGGGCCGGTTCAAGGGCCGCACCCGCCCGGCGGTCGGCAACCACGACTACGACACCGCCGGCGCCTCCGGCTACTTCACCTACTTCCGGGGGGCGGCCGGGCCGAAGGGCAAGGGCTGGTACAGCTACAACGCCGGGGCCTGGCACGTGATCGTGCTGAACGCCAACTGCGACAAGGTGGGGTGCGGGGCGGGCTCGGAGCAGGACCGCTGGCTCCGGGCCGATCTGGCCGCCCACGGCAACCAGTGCACCGTCGCCTACTGGCACCAGGCGCGGTTCGTCTCCGACGACACCCACGGCAACAACGGCGCCGTCGGGCCCTTCTGGGACGCGCTGTACCAGTACGGCGCCGACCTGGTCCTGTCGGCCCACGCCCACATCTACGAGCGCTTCGCTCCCCAGACGCCGGGCGGGACCGCCGACCCCGCCCGCGGCATCCGGGAGATCGTTGTCGGCACCGGCGGAGAGAGCCACTACGGGCTCGCCGCGGCCAGGCCCAACAGCCAGGTCCGCAACGCCAGCACGTTCGGGGTCCTCAAGCTCACACTCCATACCGGTGCCTATGACTGGCAGTTCCTGCCGACGGGCGGCAAAGGGTTCCGGGACTCGGGGCGCGGCGCCTGCCACTGACCCGCCGGCGTTCAGTACATGATCGACGGCAGGTAGGCGCCGGCGGGCTCCCGGTAGAAGCCGGTGGTCATGAGGGTCATGACCTCGACCACCCGCAGGCCGTGGTCGAGGCACCAGCCGAACAACGGGCCGTTGCGCATCGGGACGAGGATCCCCGGGCCGCCGAACCCGGCGGCGGCGCCGATCAGGGCAGTCAGGTCGTCGAGGGTCTCGCCCACGCTGTGGGCGAAGAACGACAGGCCGCACGAGTAGCCGGTGATGCGCCCGTCCCATTCGACGACCATGGCCGTACCACCGGCCAGGGCGTCGGACACCTGGCCGGCGCGGTCGTAGCCGTGGACCGCCCGGCAGATCCGGTTGCAGGCCTCGAGGTCGGCGGCCGCCGCCGGTCGGGCGGCCCGGCCGTTGACGGCGACGCCGAGGGGCGGTCCCTGCAAACAGGCCAGCGGCTCCCGGACCTGGAAACCCAGCTTGGCGTAAAGCGCCAGAGAGCGGGTGTGGTAGGCGGCCTGCACGAGTCGGACGCCGGCCGCCCCCTGCTCCGCCGCCCGCTCCATGACCGCTTCCATGAGCCGGCGGCCGACGGCGGAGTCCTGGACCGCCGGGT
>JAUZEY010000002.1 GCA_030838785.1 Actinomycetota bacterium
CCCCCGCCGCGCTCTGGCAGCCCCTGCCGACCCGCGTCGTCGCTTCCACCGGAACCTCCTCGACCGGGCCCAGCGCCCGACCCTCGGAACATATCCGGAAGGTGTGACAACGACCGTGTGCCGGCCGGGAGAGTGATTCAGCTGAATCACTCGCCGGACGCCGGGCTCTTTAGGCGGCGGCATCTGAGAAGTCCCGCCGCCCGGCGGGCCACCGCGTCTTCGCCCCGTCATCCGGCCAGGAACGCTTCGCCGCGGGCGACGACCATCTCGGCCAGCCGGTGCGGTGCCGCCAGGGACGCGGCGGTGGCCACGACCACCCCGGCCGTGTCCATCGCCACCTGCCGAGCCTCGCCGGCATCGAGGTGCCAGCGGCCCGCCTCGGCCGCGATGTCGTCGGCGGCGATGTCGTCGAGGCGGCTTCGGCCGTTCACGGTCATCGCCGCATCCGTTCGCAGGGCCGGCCACAACGCGGTTGGCACCGTGTCATACAGCGGCGCCAGCGAGACCAGACCCGGCGCCGTGTGGAGGAGGGCCACGTTCTTGCCGTGGGCGTCGGCGTTGCCGACGATGACGTTGATGGTCGCCGCGCTGACCAGCCGGTGAAGCTCCGGCACGGGGTCCGGGGCGAACCGGTCGAGCAGCGCGGCGACCTCCCGCAGCGCCGGGCCTCCGGACCGCTCGTACTTGCCCCGACCCCGGTCCGCCTCGGGATCGCGGCCGAGGGCCTGGCAGGCGTCCTCCTGGTGGAGGCGGGAGACGGTCCCGTCGGCGCTGACGCTCCGGTCGAAGCGCGAGACGATCAGGCAGGGGACGTCGGCGATGAGGTCGACGGTCACGTCCACGGTGGTGAGCCCGACGGCCCTGGCCAGTCGCAGGCACGCCGCTTCCGCCTCGGCCATGCCCGGGAACCGCCGGTCCTCGGCCTTGAGGATGTGGGTGGAGGGGCGGCCGTGGATCGGCCGACCCCAGCGCCCGGCGCCGAGGTCGACCAGCAGCAGTTTGTCCTGCAGGCCGGCGATCGACAGCTCGCTGTCGTCGTGGAGGCCGAGCGGACGTTCGGGCAGCGCGACCACCTCCCCCTCCAGATCTTCGGACGAGTAGGGGACGACGGCGCCGGGGCGATCCCCCGGATCGGTGGCGGCGACCACGGCTGCGCCGGCCACGTCCTTGCCGAACCGACCGAGCAGTCCGAACGTGTCATAGGCCGGCAGCCGGGCGAGAGCGGCCATCGCCTGGCGGTGGGCGCCCTCGGGGAGCAGACCGCCGAAGAACGCGCCCGCCTGCTGGCGCTTCGTCGTCAACGGCAACGAGCACGACAACAAGGGGATGTTGAGTGGCCACCGCTCGAGCGCGTCGGTGGTGTAGCGGCAGACGACCTCACCGGGCCGCCGCGACGTCAACTCGGCGACCCGGGTGCCGTGGAGCCACACGCCGAGCGGTTCACGCTTGGCCATCGGCGTCCTCGAAGGTGATCGTGACGCTGGCCCCCAGGCGCCGTAGGAGGCGCAGCAAGTGGTCGAGCACGGTCGCCGACCGGCCGGTCTCGAGTTTGGCCAACCACGCCCGGCTGAGACCCCCTTGCGCCGCAAGCTCTGCTTGGGTCATCTGGCGCCCCCGGCGGATCTCCGCCACGGCTCGCCCGAAGTCCTCGCCGGTCCGCACGACCCACGTGCGCTGTACCATCCCACCTCCGCCCTTAGTGCCTCCACAGTCACACTCGAATCTACATGAGGAATGTGCCTACGAAGTCACACTCTGCCCGGACACGTCGATGCGCCTGCACGGTCACAGTCAGGCCGATCGGCTCGACCCGTCCCAGCGACGCCGTCGTCGGCATGCCGTCAGCCGCGAGGCCGCCCGATCTCCGGCAACTCCGGCTCCGTCGCCGGCGGGACGACGCGCCAGAGCGCCCGCGCCTTTAAGCAACGCTCCCCGGCGGCGAGGGCCTCGTGGAACCGCTCCAGCCGGACGTCGCCGACGTCCATGCCAGCCGCACTCCCGGTGGCAGGGGGCCCGTCAGCCGCTGGCGGCGGACATGGCCGCGTCGCCGGCGTCGCCGAGGTGCTCAGCCAGGGTGGCCAGCGCCCGGTGCTGGAGGGCTTTGACGGCGCCGGGCGTACGGCCGGTGAGGGCGGCGACGACGTCGATGGGCAGGTCGGCCACGAAGCGGAGGGCGACGACCTCTCGCTGGTCGGCGGTCAGTTCGCCGAGGGCCCGCACCAGGTCAGGGTCGAGCGGATCGGCCGGCGGCGGGGCGCAGAACTCCGGGACGGTACGGCCGCCGAGGATCGGCCGCCGACCCGACCGGCGCCGGGCATCGACGAGGCGGTGGTGGGCGATGGTGAACACCCACCGGCGCAGGGCGGCGTCATCGCCCCGGAAGCGGGGAAGGTCGCGCACGACCTGGAGGAAGATCTCGCCCAGCACGTCCTCCGGCTCGGCCGCCCCCTGGCTACGGACGTAGCCGAGCACCGCCGGCGCCAGGCCCCGGTAGACCTCGGCGGCGTCGGGCGCGGCGGCGTTCCGCGCGGCGGCGTCGGGCCTGGCACCCTCACGGCCGCGGGGCCACCACCGGCGGAGCGACCCGGCGGCAGGTACCCCCTCCGGGGGGCGAACGGTCACGATCCCAAGCCAGGCACCGGTACGGGGACGGCCGTGGTCGTCGTCGTGTTGGCGTCAGGGGCGATCGTCAATGTCGTCGTGGTGGCCGTCGGCTCCGTCGTGGCGGGCGTCGATGTCGTCCCGGACGTCCCGGACGTCCCGGACGTCTCGGGCACCGTCACGGCCCCCGCCGCCGGAGCCGGCGCGGCCTTCACGTCGGCGCCGGACTTCTCGTCGGCGCCGGACTTCTCGTCGGCGCCGGGCTTCTGGTCGGCGCCGGGCTTCTGGTCTCCGGCCTTCCCGTCCTCGCCGGCCTTGTCGTCGTCGCCGTCCTGGTTGTCTCCACAGGCCTGCTTGCGGGCATCCTTGGCCGCCTGGTCCGGCTTGCCCTTCCCGGCCCACGGCGGCGGACCCTGGCACCCGGCGGCCGTCCCCGGCCCCGCCCCGCTCCCCTCGCCGTCGTCGGCGCCGGCCTGGAGCGGCTTGCCGCACTGCGAGGCGGCCGCCGCCGGCCGGTTCCCCTTGGGCTGGGACCGCACGTACTGCCCGTGGTTCTTCACCGTCCCGCCGCACTCGGGGCCCTGGTACCGGTCGCCGTGCGGCACGTTCACCCCGACCGACCCCAGCGTGCGGTGCGCGACCTCCTGGGCGCCGTTCGGCAAAGCGCCGGCCGTGGCCAACCCGGTGGTGCCGGCCAGGAGCCCGACGGTGAATGCGGCCACGATCCGCGCCCGGTGCCTCGAGGGCCGGGACGCAGCCGCGCCCGTTGCGCTCGCCATGGCGGCAAGATGGCGGGCGGAAACGTTGGAGTCGACCGGCCGGCGGCCAATGGCCCGCAACCGGGCGATGAGATCTTCGTTTTCGTTCATCACCGTCGTAAGCGCCACGGTACGGCGCCGGGATACGCCCTCCGATCCGGAATGCCGCGTTTCGTAGCGGTTGGGCCGCGACAACAGCGTCGGCGTCAGTCGGTCTGTTGTGGGTGACGAAGCGCCACGTTCATCACCCAGACGACTCGCTCGTCCTTGTCCGGGCAGTACCACACCCGTCCCGCTCCTGTGATCTCGTGTTGCCATTGCGGCAGCACCTTGTCCCCCACACGTTGTGCGGCGAGCGGGCCGGCGAGAGGGCCGGTGCGCCGGGGGTTCCGGCTCCGGTCGAGCGGCCGGTCCCGCAGCCGACGACGCTCCTCGTCCATGAGGTCCGGCTCCCGCTCGACGGCCGCGACCCATTCGCGATGCGCCCTGGCCGACGCCGGCCGAACCTCCCAGGGGGCGATCGCCGGTCCAAATTGCTAGTCTTACCTGGGCTAAAATGCTAGTCTCAAATGGTCCTACGTTAATGTCAGGGAGGGTGGCGGGACGGATGGCGCGGTACCAGCCCCGGCTCATCGACGAACGGCTGGCTGAGTTGCTGAGCGAGTTTCCCGCCGTCATGGTGAACGGGCCCCGGGGGGTGGGGAAGACCACGACGGCCGCCCGCCTCGCCGCCGACGTCGTCCGACTGGACCAGCCCGCGGCCGCGGCAGCGTTCCGGGCCGATCCGGATGCGGCGCTGCGCATCCGGGCCGAGCCGGTCCTCCTCGACGAGTGGCAGGAGGTCCCCGAGGTCCTCGGGGCGGTCAAACGAGCCGTGGACGCCGACCGGCGCCCCGGGCGGTTCCTGCTGACCGGGAGTTTCCGAGCGCGGCTGGAAGCGCAGATGTGGCCGGGGACCGGCCGGCTCGTCCACGTCGTCATGCACGGCCTCACCGAGGCGGAGATCGCCGGGCCCGTCCGGCGGCCGGGGTTCCTCGACCGGCTGGCCGAGGCGGATCCCGCCGCCTTTGCGCTGCCGCCGACCCGCCCCGATCTGGTCGGGTACATCGATCTCGCCGTCCGCGGGGGCTTTCCCGAAGTCGCCCTCACGAGGCGCAGCCGCCAATGGGCCGAGACCTGGATGGACAGCTACCTGGTGCAGCTCCTCACCCGTGATGCCGCCACGGTGGCGCCGGGTCGCGACCCCGAGCGGCTCCGCCGCTATGTCGAGGCCCTCGCCTTGAACACCGCGGGCATCCCCACGGACCGGACCCTGATCCAAGCCGCAGGGGTGAGCGCGACCACCGCCGCCGGTTACGACCGGCTGCTGGCCGACCTGTTCGTCGCCGACATCGTCCCCGCCTGGACGACGAACCGCCTCGCCCGCCTCACCCGCGGCCCGAAGCGCTACCTCGTCGACGCCGGGCTGGCGGCGAGCGCCGCTGGGCTCACCACCCGGTCCATCGTCGACGACGGCGACCTCCTCGGCCGGTTCATCGACACGTTCGGGACCGCCCAACTCCGCCCGGAGATCGCCCTCGGCAGCCAACGCCGCCGGCTGCACCACGTCCGCACCAAAGAAGGTCGCCAGGAAATCGACCTGGTCGTCGAGATCGACGGCTCCGTGCTCGGCGTCGAGTTCAAGGCGTCGGCCGCCCCCTCAGCCGACGACGCCCGCCACCTCACCTGGCTCCGCGACCAACTCGGCCAACGGTTCCTCGCCGGAGCCGTCATCCACACCGGCCCCGACGTCTTCATGCTCGGCGAGCGCGTCCTCGCCGTCCCGCTCTGCGCCCTGTGGGGTTGACGAGCCCGCTCTTCGTACCGGCCTTCTTCAGGGCCCGAGGGCTTCCCAGCGGATGTCCTCTGCGTCGAGTACCTCCGGGAGTACTCCACCGGGACTCCGAGTCGCGAGTCAGCGAGTTACGGGGTCTGGATCTGCAGCTTGTTGTTCGCCCGGTCGTAGTAGCCGGGGCCGTCCGGCCCGGTTGCCCGGTAGGTGTCGTACGGCGCCTCGAAGGTCGCCCCGGTGGTCGGGTCGTGGACGAGGTCGACGCCGTTGAGGGCATAGTCGAAGCCCTGGGCCTGCTGGTTGAAGCCCTGCTGCTGCCGGCTCAGGTTCTCCCATTGCTGAAGATCCTGGGTGAATTTGTGCTGGATGCTGTTGATGACGTGCGTCAGTGCCCCGTTGACGGAGTTCCACACGTCGGGCGAGGCCACACCAAGGCGAAGGACGCCGGTCGGGGTGCTGCTGCCGGTCTCGCTCAGCACGTTGGCCGTCCCGTGAATGGCCCGGCCGTTGAGGGTGCCGGTGAACTCCACGAGCTCCTGTCCTTGCGTGCCGCCGTTGGCGACCTGGTGGCTGGGCAATTGCAACGAGCTGAGCTGCTTGTCGATGTGGATGCCCATGTGCCCGAAGACGTAGCTCAGCAGGCTCTGGGGCGAGTCCACGCCGGTTCCCGGAGGGAGCATCGTCAACAGGTAGCTGGCCGCGGCGTCGTTCCCGTCGTCGATCTCGATGGCGTCCTGCCCTTCGCTCTTGACCGTCCAGCCCACCGGGATGGCGTAGGTGAAGACCTGGTCCTTCATGACCTGGTAGAGCGTTCCGGGCTCCGGTCCGTAACACGCGCCGATGCCGGCGAGAGCGGCGCTTTCCGCGGCGAAGGCGGTGACCGGAGCCCAGCTGGCCAGGAGGGCGCCCACGGACGAACCGTGGGCCGTCACCTCGGGCAAGACCACCAGGCGAGCTTGGCCGGCCATCGACGTCGGTCCGTTCTGCAGCGTGAGTGTCGCCGCCGGGGACTGGTCGCCGGAGCTGGTGACGGTGTCGGTCATGGTCCCGCCCACGGCGGCGATCTGCTTCTGCAGCCCGCCGAGCGACGAAGAGAACACGGATGCCGGGCTGAGGCCCGCGGTCATCAACACCGGGGTGACGGTGGCTTCCTCCGCCGCCGAAGGATCCTTGGAAACCACGATCGTTCCCGCGAAGGTGAAAAGGTCCCACCCGTTGGGCACGCCGATATGGAAACCGGCGAACGTATCGTGGGTCAAGGGGAGCGTGCACGGGCCCGACGCCGTCGTCGACGCGGCCACGGTGCCCGTCGACACCGCCCCCGAAGCGCCGGAGGATTGCGTGGTGGAGCTGTCGGCGTTCGGCGCCTTTGTCGTCGAGCACGCCGCGCCGGCAAGTGAGGCGGCCAGAACCACGCATCCGAGGGTCCGCCGGCCCGCTGCCATCAGGCGACAGTAGCCCTCTCGCCCGCGCCGAGCACCGTCGTCAGGCGGAACCCACACATCACCGAGCGGTTCACACGGCCTGGATTTCGAGGGTCACGCCCGCCGCGTCGGCCACCTTTTTGATGTGGGCCGGGTTCGAGGTGATGACGGCATGGCGGCGGCGGATCGCGCCCTCGACAACCGACACGTCGATGACGTCGTCGTGTTCCGCCCTGGCAGCCAGGCCGCCGACCATGCGGGCCTGCTCCTTCGAGAGGTCTTCGACGTGGCAGCCCTTCAGAAACCGGGAGAGCGTGGCCTGCGGCCCACCTCGCCAGCCTTCGGCCAGCACCCCGGCCGGCACCACCGGAG
>JAUZEY010000121.1 GCA_030838785.1 Actinomycetota bacterium
ACCTCCTCCAGGCTGAAGGGCTTGGCCACGTAGTCGTCGCCGCCCAGCGTCAGGCCCCGGACCCGGTCCTCGGTGGCGTCCCGGGCGGTCAGGAACAGGACCGGCACCCGCTCGCCGTCCTGGCGCATGCGCCGGCAGACCTCGAACCCGTCGAGGTCGGGCAGCATCACATCGAGCAGCACGAGGTCCGGTTCGAAGGACCGGACCGCTTCGAGACCCTCGCGCCCCGTGGCGGCGGTGGTGACGTCGAAGCCGAAGTGGCGCAGCGCCGAGCCGAGCAGGAAGGTGATGTTCTCCTCGTCGTCCACGACGAGGACCCGGGTCGACCGATCGGTGGCTGTGCTCATGGCTTGAGGTTCGGCTCCCAGTCTGTGAGTCGTCTGTGAGTCACATCGGAGTTCACTCCAAACTCGAGCCGGATGGACGTCAGGGCTCGAAGCGGTAGCCCATGCCCGGTTCGGTGATGAAGTGCCGGGGCTGGCCGGGGACCCGTTCCAGCTTGCGGCGGATCTGCGCCATGTAGAGCCGCAGGTAGTTGGTCTCGCTCTCGTAGGTGGGGCCCCACACCTCCTGGAGCAGCTGACGCTGGCTGACGAGCTTGCCGGGGTGGCGGACCAGCACCTCCACGAGGTGCCACTCGGTCGGGGTCAGGTGGACGGGCTCCCCGTCGCGCACCACCCGCTTCAGGGTCAGATCAACGGTGAAGGCGTCGGTCGCCACCGTCGCCTCCTCCTCGGCCGGGGCCGCCCGGCGCAGGGCCGCCCGCAGCCGGGCCAGCAGCTCGCCGGCCCCGAACGGCTTGGTGACGTAGTCGTCGGCGCCGGCGTCGAGGGCGGCGATCTTGTCCGCCTCGGCCTCCCGGGCCGACAGGATGATGATGGGGACGCCGGACCAGCCCCGCAGGCCCCGGATGACCTCGATGCCGGAGATGCCGGGCAGCCCGAGGTCGAGGATCACGACGTCGGGGTGGTGGTCGGCGGCCAGGCGGAGGGCGTCCTCCCCCGAGGGGGCAAGGTCGACCTCGTAGCCCCGGGCCCGGAGGTTGATGGCCAGGGCCCGCAGGATCTGCGGCTCGTCGTCGACGACGAGGACCCGGTCCGCCATCAGGCGATGAGGAGATGGGCGTCGGGCGATTCCTCGGGGCCGGGCGACGTCGGCAGCACGACGACCATGGTGGTGCCGCCGCCCGGCGTGTCCTCCACGATCAGCTCCCCGCCCATGGCCACCGTGAAGCCCCGGGCCACCGCCAGCCCGAGGCCGACGCCGGCACCCGAGGACCGGTCGCCGAGGCGCTGGAAGGGCAGGAAGACGCGGTCCCGCTCGGCGGCCGGGATCCCGGGGCCGCGGTCGACCACCCGCACGTGGACGGCGCCCGGCACACCGCCGGCCTCCACCCTCACCGGCGTTCCAGGTGGCGACCAGGCCAGGGCGTTGTCGATGAGGTTGGCCAGCACCCGCTCCAGCAGCGCCGGGTCGGCCTCCACCCGGGGCAGGGTCTCGGCCACGCCGACCTCGACGACGTCGCCCCGGGCCCGGTCGCCGAGGCTGGAGAGGGCGGCGGGCACGATCTCCTCCACGCCCACCGGGCGGCGGTGGAGCGACAGGGCGCCGGCCTGGAGGCGGCTCATGTCGAGCAGGTTGGACACCAGCGCGGTAAGGCGGTCGGTCTCCTCGTCGATGGTGGCCAGGAACTCGGTGACGGCCTCCGGCGGCCAGTCGACGTCGTCCTGCAGCAGGCTGCTGACGCAGGCCTTGATGCTGGCCAGCGGGGTGCGCAGGTCATGCGACACGGCGGCCAGCAGGGCGGCCCGCAGCTCGTCGGCCCGGGCCAGGCGGGCGGCCTGGGCCGCGCCCTCCTGCAGGCGGCGCCGGGTGAGGGCCGCGCCGAGCTGGGCGGTGAACGCCGACAGCAGGTGGCGGTCCTCGGCCGGCAGGCGGGGCCCGACCAGGGCGAGGACGGTGTCGTCGCCCAGCGACAGCACCTCCGACGCCTCCTCCGGGGTGAGGGGCACGGGGTCGCCGGCCGAGGCCTCGACCGTCCAGCCGCGGTCCGGAAGCCCCGGGGCCCCGGGCTCCCCGAGGCGCAGCACGGCCACCGCCTGCTGGGCGAAGGCGACCAGCAGCTGCCCGGCCAGGGGGCCGAGCGGGTCCTCGTCGGCCGACGCCCCGGCCACCCGGGCCAGCGTCTCGGCCTCGGCCCGGGCCCGGGCCACCTCGGCCGAGCGGCGGGCGACGGTGGCCACGAACCACGACACGACGCCGGCCACGACCAGGTAGACGAGCAGCGCCAGGAGGCTCTGCGGCTGGTCGATCGTCCAGGTGTGCAGCGGCGGGGTGAAGTACCAGTTGGCCAGCAGGAACCCGACGGTGGCGGCGGCCAGCGCCGGCCCGGCGCCGCCCACGGCGGCGGCGGCCACGGCCTGGAGGAGGAACAGGAGCAGCACCGACGACAGCTGCAGGTGGGGGCGGAACGGCACCATGGCCGCGCACTGCAGCGGCGCCCCGGCCAGCGCCAGCACCCAGGCCACCTGACGGCGGCGTCGGGGCAGGGGGCTCGAGCGGCGGCGCAGGGCCGGCAGCCGGGGCAGCCACGGCCCGGCCGGCCCGTCGTCCTCCCGGCTGACGACGTGGACGTCGATCTGGCCCGACTGGCGGATGACCTCGTTGATGACCGAGCCCCGCACCAGCTCCGAGACCCGGGACCGCAGCGACGCCCCCAGCACCAGCTGCGTGGCGTTCTCGGTCCGGGCCAGGCCCACCAGGGCGCCCGCCACGTCGGAGC
>JAUZEY010000122.1 GCA_030838785.1 Actinomycetota bacterium
CCGTCAACCCATCCCCCTCGTCGACGGCCAAGCCGACATGACCCGACCGGCGACCCGCTACCTCCAGTCCGACCAACGGGACTTCATAGCCCTCACCCTGAAATGACCGTGCCGGACGCCCGCAACCGGCGGCCATCGCCATTCTGGTTGCCGCCGGGCTGGTCCGATGGGCCCGGCTGCTAGTCCAGCGGGTCGCCCAGCCGCTCCGTACGGCCGCTTCGGCCCTCGCCGCTGTCATCCGACGGCCAGCTGCCGCCGCGGCCCTGTTCGGCGGATCGGCCGGCGTCACGCTGTGCTACGCCCTCGCCCTCGTCGCATCGACCCGGGCCTTCGGGCTCGGGTTGGGCCTCCCGGCCATCATCGCCGTCTTCCTCGGAGCGTCGGCCGTCGGCTCGGTGTCCGTCACACCTGGTGGCCTCGGGGCCCTGGAAGGTGCCCTCGCCGCCGGACTGACCGCCGCCGGTGCTGCGTCAGGGCCGGCGATCGCCGCCGTCCTCACCTATCGGCTCATCACCTATTGGTTGCCCGTCATCCCGGGCTTCGCCGCCTACCGTGTCCTCCGGCGCAGCGGCAGCATCTGAGGCCGGCGAGCGCCGATACCGGCCTCTCCCGATGGTCAGTTGGCGGGACCGGAGGCGAGGACGATCGTGGCATGGTGCTGCGTGCTCGAGGAGTCGGTCCACCCGACCGAGACCTTGTCGCCCGGATGGTGGCTCGCCGTCGCCGCGGTCAGGGCCTCCGCTGAGGTGATGGGTTGGCCGTTGAGAGCGGTGATGACGTCGCCCGCCCCGAGTCCGGCGGCGGCGGCCGGACCACCGGCGAGAACCCCGCCGACGACCGCTCCCGCGACCGCTGATCCGGCGGTGGGGGCGATCTGCACCCCGAGGAAGCCGGGCAGGCCGATGTGGACGCTGGCGCCGGCCTGGCCGGCCTGGATCTGGGCCGCGATGGCTCGGGCCTGGTTGATGGGAATGGCCAGGCCGACGCTCGACCCCGTCCGGAACCGCCGGCCGGCAGAGGCGGCCGTGTCGATTCCGATCACCTGACCGGAGCTGTTGAGCAGTGGACCTCCCGAGTCTCCGGGCTGGAGCGGCGCGTCCGTCTGGATGAGCCCGCTGAGCGTCTGGGCGTTGCTGCCGCTCTCGTCGGTGACGGTGATGGTCTGGTCCAGGGCGGTGACGGTGCCGGTGACGACGGCGGGGGTGCCGCCAGCGCCGAGGGCATTGCCGATGGCGACGACGCCGTCCCCGCTGGAGACCGACGAGGAGTCGGCCATCGGGATCGGCTTGAGCCCGGAGGCGCCGTGGATCTGGATGACGGCGACGTCGTGGATGGGGTCCGTCCCGACCACCGTCGCCGGGTACGTGCGGCCGGTGCCGACGAGCGTCACCGTGATGCTGGTTGCTCCGTCGATGACGTGGTTGTTGGTGAGGATGGCGCCCGACGTCGTGAGGATCATCCCGGTCCCTGCTCCGGCGCCACCCCTGTACCCCAGGGTGGTGTTGACGTCGACGATGCTGGGGTCGACCGCGGCGGCGATGGTGTCCGCCTGACCGGCGGCGAGGGAACCGTCCGCCGACGGGCTGGTCGGCACCGCCGCCGACCCCGTGGACGGTACGACCGGAGCCTGGGCCAGAGGCGCCGTGGCCAACGTCGGTCGCGTCCCGTGCAGCTGCAGGCGGCCGGCGCCGACGAAGGCGGCCGTCATCGCGATTGCGGCCAGGACCGCGATACCGACCCTGTGCTTCGCCGAACCCGGCCCGTGCGCCGGCCGATCCGTCGCGCCCGGGGGAGGGGGACCACCCGGAGGCGCACTGGGGGGCTGCGGCCAGGAAGGGGGAGACGGGAGCGGCTCCAGGGGCGGCCCGGGCGGGAGGTGTTCGTAGCCGCTGAGCGGCGGTGCGGTGATGACGTTCATTGGTCCCGCCTCCGAGGTCGGCCCTTGCGGCCCACGGTCATCGTGGCTGTTCATGACCAGTCAACGCCCCACGCCTGGGAATTCCGTGGGAACTCCCTGTGCCTATGCCTTGCCGAAGTGCGGCTACTCGGGCCAGGCATTGTTCCGGATGACGTCCACGAAGTCGGTTCGGGTGAAGCCCGGGGCGAAGTGGGCGAGGACATCGGCGTTGACCGTGCCGAACGTCGTGTCGGGACGGTCCTTGAATCCGTCGGTGAAGGCGGCGAGGATCTGGCGCTTGAAGTCCGGACGGGGGTGCGCGGCGACGACCGCCTCGATCAGGGCGGAGTCCAGCTCGTGGTAGCCGATGCCCAGGACATCGGTCTCGACACCGGCGGTGACGAGGGCCACCTCCGGCTCCATGTGCTCGGGGATGCCCGGGGTGGTGTGCAGGGCGATCGAGGTCCACACCCGGCGCAGGGATTCTCCCGGGATCCCGTAGGAAGCCAGGAAGCGGCGGGCCTCGTCGGCGCCGTCGACCTCGAAGCGCTGGGTTTCGGTGCGGTACTTCTCCGTCAGGCCCAGGTCGTGGAACATGGCACCGACATAGAGCAACTCGGGATCCGGGGCCAGGCCCCGGAGCCGCCCTTGGAGCATGCCGAAGAGGTAGACGCGGCGCGAGTGGTGGAACAGCAGCGGCGGGGCCGCGTCGCGCACGAGATCAGTCGCTTCGGCGACCATGCGCCCCTCGGGGATGGCGACGCCGGCGATCCGTTCAGTCATCTGGATGCTCCTTGTTGTCGATGCAGTCGGTCAGGGAACTCCCCACCAGCCGTACCGGATGATCGTGATCACGACCCTGGGTTCGAAGTCGTTGCTGAGGGCGAGTGTTCCTCGGGGCGGGACCAGCGAGGAGCCCCCGCCTCCGCTTCCCGGCTGCGAATCCAGGCAGGGTTTTCCGCCGGCGTCGGCGTTGCCCGCACAGCCGCCGCCGCCGCCGCCCCCGAAGAGGCCGCCGCCCCCGCCGCCGGCGAGGCCTTCGCCACCGGCGCCCCCCCGGCCGAGGATGCCCGGTTTCCCCTGGGCCGGCTCGCGGCCTCCGCCGTTGCCTCCGGCTGTGGCGCCGCCCGGTTCGCCTCCGGCCCCGAACCCGGGCTGGCCGGCGTCACCGCCCTTCACCAGCATGAATCGGTGGAGGCCGACGCTCTCGTCGAACACCAGCTGCTCGCCCCAGCCGCCACCGCCCCCGGCGACGATCATGCGCCGGTCCAGCCGGGGCAGACCCAGGCGCACGTCGGATGCTCCGCCACCGCCGCCCGCACCGCCGTTGTAACCGTCGAACCAGCCTTCTCCACCGACGGTGACGAAGATGGGCATCCCGCCGAGGTGCGAGAACGAACCGGTCACGCTGGCGCCGTGGGACCGAAATCCGGGATCCCCCCCGCCGGGTGCGCCCACGGCCGTGATCTGGACCGGCTCCGTCGTCGGTGGCACGACGAAGGTCTCGATGGTCTGCGTATACCGGAACGTGTACGTGCACCGTGTCGCCCCGGTGGAGACATCGGTGATCCCGCATGCCGTCGTGTAGGACGGGTGGTCGGGCCGAGCCTCGACCGGCACGGCCCACACCGCGACCACGGCCGTCACCGCGGCCACTGCCACCAACGTTCGGATCTTCAAGGGGGACACGGGATTCTCCATCGTCAGGGGGCCGGCTCGTCGACGGCCACGCCCCCGGCCATCCCCCGGAGAAAGGATCGCCGCGGTATTGATGTTGCAGTACGGGCCTCCCGGCTGAGCGGGCGCTCAGCTGGGAGGCCCGGAGTGGAAGACAACTACCGGCCGGGACGGCAGTGGCTGGGCCGGTGCATGCCGTCGCGGTGGTGGCGGTCCCAGGTCCGGCAGTCCTGGCTCCTGGAGTTGTGCGGACGATCCACGGCGGCGAAGGCCGGTGCGGACATCGAAATCACGAGGGCTCCGCTGGCCAATACGGTCAGGAATTTGCGCATCGAGAACCTCCTCGGTCAGGGACGTAGTCGTGGCGTTCAATCACTCCTGTGAAGATGAGGGATTTGCCTAGGTGCGCACATCACGCGATCAAGTAAATGGAGCGGCGTAAGCCGATGGTTTCGGGTCATCGTGCTCTTGGTCGATACCGAGTTGGCTCTTGTTGCCAACCCCGACGACCGCTTGACTCGCGACATGAAGGGCCAAGAACTGCTGATCGAGGACGCGACGCTCCCCATCCGGGAGGAGATCGTCGTCTCGTGGTTCCGATCCGTCCGGTCGGGTGTCCGATCCGACCAGTTCGAAGTGCCCTACGACGCCGATATCGACGGTCAGGGCCGCCTGGCCTGGGCGGCCGGCCCGGTGATGAAAGCGCTCTCCGAGGAACTCTCCGGAACGGGCACGGCCCTGGTGCTGACGGACCAGCAGAGCCACATCCTCGTTCGACAGGCCCCGGACCGGGGCCTCGGGGCATGGCTCGACAGCATCCAGATGGGGCCGGGCTTCCGCTACAGCGAGGAGCACGCCGGCACGAACGCCATTGGTACCGCGCTGGCCGTCCATCGGCCCTTCGTCGTGGCAGGCGGCGAGCACTTCGCCGACCTCCTCAGCACGATGACGTGCGCCGCCATCCCCATCACCGACCCCCGGAACGGCAACCTGCTCGGGGCGGTGGATCTGAGCAGCCGGGCGGAGGACGCCAGCCCGCTGATGTTGCCCTTCGCCCGGCGCGTTGCCTCGGAGATCGGACAGCGCCTCCTCGAGGACACGTCGGAGGCGACGCGGGTCCTTCGGGAGCACTTCGTGAGGGCTCGCCGGCGGACCAAGGACCCGTTCGTGTCGGTCAGCGAAGCCACGATGTTCGCCAACGCCGCGGCCACCCGGGAGCTGCAGCCCGATGACCACCTGCTCCTCTGGGAGTGGGTGGTGCGCGCCATCGACGGCCACCAGCCGGTCGCGCCCGAGGTTGTGCTCACCGGGGGAACGCGGGCGGTCAAGGGCTTCGAACCCGTACGGGACGGCGGCGTGCTGGTCGGGGCGAGCCTCCGCCTCGTCCCGCCGTCATCCGGCGTGGCCAGTGGCCCGTTCAGGGCCGGGGACCGGCCCCGTTTCGGATGGGCCAGCCTGACCGCCACCGAACTCAGCGTCGCCGAGCTCGTCGCCGAAGGGATGACGAACCGTCAGGCCGCCGCCAAGCTGTACCTGTCGCCCCACACCGTGGGCTTTCACATGCGTCAGGTCTTCCGGAAGCTCGAGATCTCCTCTCGAGTCGAACTGACCCGCCTCATCGTCGAACGCCGGCCCTGACGTCAAATAGCGGTGGCCAGACCCCTTCTCATCGTCCGGAGACTCTGGGCCAGCAGCCTCGACACGTGCATCTGACTGATCCCGACCCGTTCGGCGATCTCGCTCTGGCTGAGCTCCTGGCGGAAGCGAAGCCAGACGATGCGTTGCTCGCGCTCGGGCAGGCGGGCGACCAGCGACTCCGCCAGCCCCCGGTCCTCGGCCTGTTGCAGCTCCGGACAGGAGCGCGGCAGGACTTCGTCGATGGGTGAGTGCCCCTCGATCGGGACGTCCAGCGCCAGCGGCCGGAAGGAGTTCCCCGCCTTCCGGGCTTCGAGGACCTGCGCCTCACTCAGCCCCGTCCAGCGGGCAACTTCGGCCGTCGACGGCCGCCGCCCCAACTCGTGCGTGAGGTCTTCCCTCGCCTCGCGCAGCCGAAGATAGTTCTCCTGCACGGAGCGGGGAACTCCGACGCTCCACCGGCGGTCGCGGAAGTGCCGCTTGAGCGACCCGACGATCGTGGGGGTGGCGAAGGCGGCAAAGCGCGTCCCGTGCTCGGGGTCGAAGCGTTCGATGGCCTGGAGGAGACCCCAGAACGCCACCTGCTCGAGGTCGTCGAGCTCCGCGCCCCGGTTGACATAGCGCCGGGCCAGGTGCCGGACGAGCCCCACATGCTGGTCGACGATCTGGGCCCGGAGGCGAGGATCGCGCGTCCGGCGATACTCCCGGTAGAGGTCCACACCGGGAGCAACGACGTTCACGACCGCACCGCCGGCGTATCGACGAGGTGCTCAGCCACGAACCACACCTGCATCTCGTGACGGCGCAGCACGTCGCCCATGAGCATGTCGTTGGTCCCGTCGTCGCGGTTGGCCGCGGTGCGGGTGATGGCGTCCCGGATCTTGGCGATGACGATCTCGTGGGCCTCGAGGAGGCGGGAGAGCATCGCCGGCACTTCCTCGACGCCGTTCGGCGGGCGGGGGATGGTGGTGATCTCGGCGACGTGCCGGGGGTCCGCCACCGCCACGCCGCCCAGGGTCTGGACCCGTTCGGCGAGCAGGTCGATCAGCTCGAGCTGCTCCCCGGCGTGCTTGTCGAGCAGGAGGTGGAGCATGTAGAAGGTGTGCCCCCGCACGAGCCAGTGGTGCTTCTTGTAGAGGCTGTAGAGGATCACGCTGTCGGCCAGGATGTGATTGAGGAGCTGGCATGTCTCGGCGCGGGCCTCGGCGGCGAGGGCGATCGGCAGCAGCCGCATCGAGCCGAACTCCTGGATTTCCACGCCGTGCTGGTGGAGCAGCGGCTGGCTGGACCGCGTGCCGTTGTGCTTCGCCATGGAATTCTCCGTCTACGGAAAGTGGTCAGTTCGCTGCACCATGACGCACTCCGGGACGGGCCACATCACGCGATCGCGCTGTTTTGGAGCCGCACGACCTGGGTGGGAATAGGCCCGTCCGCCCGCCAGTTTACGAAACTGTTAGTGTCGTAATAACGTCAAGGAGGCATGATGGCGCAGCAGACGAAACTTTCGACCACCCACCTCGGCGGCACCGGCCTCGAGATCACACGCGTCGGCCTCGGGGCCTGGGCGATCGGTGGCACCGGCTATGAGTTCGCCTGGGGGGCGCAGGACGACGACGAGTCGCTGGCCGCGATCGAGCGGGCGCTCGATCTCGGGGTCAACTGGATCGACACCGCGGCCGTCTACGGGCTCGGGCACTCGGAGGAGGTTGTCGGTCGCGCCCTGGCCGGCCGCCGGGATCGGCCCTATGTGTTCACGAAGGCGTCGCTTCTCGACGGCGGTGGCGGCCGGGTCACCCACAGCCTGAAGCGTGACTCGATCAGGCGCGAGGTCGATGCCAGCCTCGCCCGGTTGGGACTGGACGCGATCGACCTCTACCAGGTCCACTGGCCGGACCCGGAGTCCGACATCGAGGAGGGCTGGGCAACGTTCGCCGAACTGAAGGAGGAAGGGCTCGTCCGTCACATCGGTGTCTCGAACTTCGACGTCGGGCAGATGCGGCGGATCCAGTCGATCGCCCCGGTCGAGACGCTCCAGCCGCCCTATTCGCTCGTCGAGCGCGGCGTCGAGGGCTCGATCCTGCCCTTCGCCGAACGGGAGGGGATCGGCGTGATCGTCTACTCGCCGATGGGCTCCGGCCTCCTCACCGGCGCCATGACCCGCGACCGCATCGCCCACCTGCCCGACGACGACTGGCGCAAGCGGGGCGACCAGTTCACCGAGCCGCGCCTCTCCCGCAACCTGGCCCTCGTCGACCGGCTCCGGGCCATCGCCGAGCGCCATGACACGACCCCGGGCGCCGTCGCGGTCGCCTGGACGCTGCGGAACCCGGCCGTGGACGGCGCCATCACCGGCTTCCGGCGCCCCGACCAGGTCGACCCGATCCTGGCCGCCGCCTCCCTCGACCTGAGCGACGAGGACGTCGTGACGATCAACGGTGCGGGTTGAGCGCGACGGGCCGGCCGTGACCGAAAGGGCGGCCGCGGTTCCTCGCCGCGGCCGCCCCCGGAGCGAGCAGTCGCGCCTGGCGATCCTCGACGCCACGACCGAGCTGCTCCTGGAGCACGGCCTGGCCGGAGCGAGCATGGACGCCGTCGCCGAGCGAGCCGGCGTGAGCAAGGCGACCATCTACCGCTGGTGGCCGTCGAAGGAGGCCCTCGCCCTGGAGGCCGTGTATCGCGCCTGGAAAGGCGAGGAGCCGTCACAGATCGACACGGGCTCGCTCCGGGGCGACCTCCGGGCGATGCTCGTGCCATGGGTGAGGCGGGTGCGGGAGCGCCCGTACGGTCGGGTGATCGCCGCCTTGGTCACGGAGGCCCAGACCGACCCGACCTTCGAGGAGCAGTACCGGACCCGTTTCGTCGAGCCCCGCCGTGAGCAGGGGCGGGCGGCGTTCGCCCGGGCCGCCGCCCGGGGCGAGATACCCACCGGCGTCGACGTCGACGTCGCGCTCGACATGCTCTACGGACCGCTGTACCACCGGCTGCTGCACCGGCACGCGCCGCTCAACGACCGCTTCGTCGCCGACGTCATCGACGCCGTGCTCCGGAGCCTCGCCCGCTGACACTCCGGCGGCTCACCGTGCGGGGTCGAGGGGAAGCTCGACCTTGACCGACGTCCCGGCTCCCGGGGGACTGTGGACGGACGTCATGCCGTCGAGGGCCTCGACACGGTCCCGTACCCCGACGAGCCCCGAGCCCCGTGTCGGGTCGGCTCCGCCGACGCCATCGTCGCGGACGGAGAGGTGGAGCCGGCCACCCTGCACCTCGACCGCGACCTGGACGACCGACGCCTGGGCGTGCTTGGCGGCGTTCGTGAGCATTTCGGCGACGACGTAATAGGCGGCCAGCTCGACGGACTCCGGCAGGCGCCCCTCCACCTGCACGTTGAGTTCGATCGGCATGGGGGCCCGCCGGGCCAGCACGTTCAGCGCCGGCTCCAGGCCGCCCTTGGCCAGGGCCGCGGGGTGGATGCCGCGGGCGATCCTCTGCAGCTCGTCCTGGAGGCCCGCCAGTCCGTCGGCCACGCTGCGCAACTCGGTGCCCAGCTCGGCGAACTCGGGCGGCACGGCCGCCATCGCCGCTCGCAGCTGGAATGTCAACGCGATCAGCTGCTGCTGGGCGCCGTCGTGCAGATCGCGCTCGATCCGCCGGCGGGCGTCGTCGGCGGCGGCGACGACCCGGCCCCGGGAAGCCATCAGCTCGCTGCGGCTCTCGGCGTAGATGCCGAGGAGTTCCGTGAACTCCATCAGGCGTTGCTCCGTGTCGGCGGGCAGAGGCCCGAGGCGCGACCCGACGATCATCGCGCCCCAGGTCGCCTCCTGGACGACGATCGGACAGGCCACGGAGGAGCGGACGCCCTCCGCCCGCGCCTCGTCGGCGAAGTGGCCGGCAATCGCGCCGTAGTCGTCGACCCGGACCGAACGACCGGTGCGGAACACCGACCAGATCGCGCCCGACGGCGCGGGCGTCACGCACCTTCCCAGGGCCAGTTCGTCGTTGTCCCAGCCCCGGCGGGCGACGATCGTCACCGTCGCATCGGCCTCGAACCGGGTGATACCCGTGACGTCGGCGCCGAGGAGCGGGCCCACCTCGTCGGCCACGACGGCGAAGACCTCGGCCGGCGGCGCGCCCCGGGCCACGAGGGTCGCCACGCGGCGTAAGGCGGCCTGCTCCCGGCCGAGCCGGGCGGACTCGTGCGCCTCCCGCCGCGACCTCGCGGCCAGCGCGCTGACCACCGCCGCCGTGACCAGGAACACCCCCAGGGCGAACGCTTCCTGTGAGTCGGTGGGCTGCAACGAGTACAGCGGAGGCAGGATGAAGAAGTCGAAGGCCAGCGTGCTGAGGATCGACACCGCGATCGCGAACCGCACGCCCCACAGGATCGCGACCGGCAGCACCGCCAGCAGATAGAGCACCGCCAGGCCCGACTCGGCCGTGGGCCCGGCCAGCAGTTTGGCGACTCCGGTGACCGCCGCCACCAGAGCCACGCTCCCCGACCAGGCGGTGAGCCATCGACGGACCCGTATCGTCACGGGGCCAATGATGGTCCGGTGGGACAGGCCCTGTCACAAACGGGGCCCACGGAGCCGCCCCGGGCGTCGCCCCTAGTAACCGGTATCGTCGGCCAGGTTGCCGTAGTACTTCCCGTCGACGGGCCGGTGGGTGTCGCCCGCGAAGCCCTGGTCGGCGGGTCGGGCGGCGGCGTCGGCCCGGAGCTTGGCGATGATCTGGGCCGGGGTCATCCCCGAGCAGGGCCCGGCGTCGATGCAACGGGCCACGAGGCCGGCCACGTGGGGCGACGCCATCGACGTGCCGGAGA
>JAUZEY010000211.1 GCA_030838785.1 Actinomycetota bacterium
CCGTGGATCATGGCCGGGTCGCGCCAGCAACGCCGGTACTCGGCCAGGGCGCCCGGCGGCAGGCTGGCGACGGGAATCTTGCCCCACGTCTCGAAGCAGGTCTCGAAGAAGTAGTCGGGATCGGCGCCGATCATCCGCTCGGGGAACGGTGCCGGGAGCGAGAGGAAGTACCAGTGCCAGTAGGCGGCGGCGACATCGCGGTTGGTCTCCATGAACATGGAATAGGTGGGGGCGATGTCGAGGACGGCCAGCGACTCCACCGCCGCCGGAGTGTCGAGGGCCATGCGGTGGCCCGTCCGGCCGCCCCGGTCGTGGCCGACGAGGTGGAAGCGGTCGAAGCCGAGCCGGTGCATCAACGTGACCTGGTCACCGGCCATCGTCCGGAACGAGTAGTTGGAAGAATCCGAGGCGCCCTTCGGCTTGGACGAGTCGCCGTACCCCCGCAGGTCGGCACAGACGACGGTGAACCGCTCGGCCAGGATCGGGGCGACCCCCGACCAGAGGGCGAGGCTCTGCGGATAGCCGTGCAGCAGCAGGACGGGCGGGCCGCTCCCCCCGACCACGCAGTGGATCGTCACGTCGGCCGCGACGTCGAGATACCGCTCCTCGAGGCCTTCGAACATGGCCGTGACCATAGTCAGAACCGGCGGACGGAACACCGGCGGGCGGCCGGATGTTGGACTTGGCAATGAGGACTTCTTCTTTCCCCCTGTCCATTCTCGACCTCGCGCCCGTCGCCTCCGGCAGCACCGCCGGCGACGCCCTGCGCAACTCCATCGAGCTCGCCCGCCTGGCCGAGCGGCTCGGCTATCGGCGCCACTGGGTCGCCGAGCACCACAACATGCCCGGAATCGCCTCGTCGGCCCCCGCCGTCCTGATGGCCCACCTGGCCTCGGCCACCTCGACCATCCGGATCGGCTCGGGCGGCGTGATGCTGCCCAACCACGCCCCGCTGGTGGTGGCCGAGCAGTTCGGCATGCTGGAGGCGATCCACCCGGGACGCATCGATCTCGGCATCGGCCGGGCGCCGGGCACCGACCCGCTCACGGCCCGGGCCCTGCGGCGCACGGCCAACCTCAGCGCCGACGACTTCCCCGAGGAGCTCGGAAGCCTCCTGGCCTTCTTCCAGGGATCATTCCCGAACGACCACCCGTACTCCCGGATCCGGGCGGTGCCCGGACTCGGTCACCGCCCCCAGGTCTGGTTGCTCGGGTCGAGCGACTACAGCGCCCAGATGGCCGGACTGCTCGGCATGCCCTTCTCGTTCGCTCACCACTTCTCGGCGGCCAACACGCTGCCGGCGGCGGCCGTCTACCGGGAGCACTTCCGCCCCGGCCCCGACGGTGCACCGCACGCCCTCGACGCCCCCTACCTGATGCTCGGCGTCGCCGTCATCTGCGCCGAGACCGACGAGGAGGCCCAGTGGCTGGCCGGGTCGTGGGGGCTGGCCTTCAGCCAGCTGCGCTCCGGGCGGCCCGGGGTTCTGCCGTCTCCCGAGGAGGCGGCGGCCTATGTTTACTCACCCCAGGAACGGGCGATCGCCGATTCCTGGATGGCGACGTCCATCGTCGGCAGCCCCGAGACCGTGCGGCTCGCCCTGTCCGAGCTGGTGGCGGCCACCGGCGCCGACGAGCTCATGGTCACCACCATGGTCCACGGGCACCGGGAACGGCTGCGGTCCTATGAGCTGGTGTCCGAGTTGACCGATATCGTCGCCCCGGCACCCGTGGCCCGATAACGCTCGAGCGGGTGCTAGGGGACGACGTCAGTCGTCGCCGAAGGACGCCCCCGCGTGGGCCGGCTGATCCGGTGCTCGATGGCGACGGCGAGACGACTGAGCCCGAAGTTCACGGTGATGAATACCGCGCCGATCAGCAGGTAGAGCTGGAGCGGGTTGCCGAGGCTCTGCACGGCGAAGTTGCCCCGGCGGAGCAGTTCCTCGTAGCTGATGAAGGCTCCGAGCGAGGTGTCCTTCAGGATCACGACGACCTGGCTGATGAGGGCCGGGAGCATGATGCGGAAGGCCTGGGGCAGGAGGATGAGGCGCAGCGCCGCTCCCCGGCTCAGGCCGATGGCGTAGGCGGCCTCGGTCTGCCCCCGGGGGAGGGCGGACACGCCGGCCCGGATGATCTCGGCGATGACGACGGCGTTGTAGGCCGTCAGGCCGATCACGAGGTACCACCGCAGCGACAGGTGGACGCCGAGCTCGGGGAGGACCCGGCTGGCGAAGAAGATGGCCATGACCACCGGTACTCCTCGCAGCACCTCGATCAGCGACACGACGAGCCAGCGGTACCAGGGGCGGGCGGTGATCCGGGTCACCGCCAGCACCGTGCCGAGGACGAGCGAGAAGGCCATCGCCCAACCCGCCGCGGCCAGTGTGGCCCGCAACCCGCCCCACAACGACCGCCACAGCGGCCCGAAGCTCGTGTCGGACGGGTTCAGCAGCGGACCCCACTTGTCGCCCGCGAACTGGCCGTTGTCGGACAGCCGCAACCCGACGACCACCGCCAGGCCGGCCAGCACCACGCCGGCGACGACGCTTCCGACGAGCACCCGGCGGCGACCCCGGGGCCCCGGGGCGTCGAAGAGGACAGCCGTCATCGGGCCACCGCCACCTTCCGTTCCAGCAGCTGGAGCGACAGTCCGGCCGGGATCGTGATGGCCAGGTAGCCGAGGACCACACCGGTCAGCACCGGCAGCGCGGCGAAGCCCTGGGCGCCGGTCAGCGTCTGCCCCACGTTGTACAGCTCGCCGCCCACCCCGAAGGCGCCGACGATGGCCGAGTTCTTGACCATGGCGATGATCACGCTCCCGAGCGGCGGCACGACGCTGCGCAACGCCTGGGGTAGGACAACGAAGCGGAGTGACTGCCCGAACCGGAGCCCGATGGCCCGCGCCGCTTCCGCCTGCCCGTTGGGAACGGCGTTGATCCCGCTCCGGACGGCCTCGCAGACGAAGGCGGCGGTGTAGACGA
>JAUZEY010000153.1 GCA_030838785.1 Actinomycetota bacterium
CGTTGGCCAGCCCGTCGTAGCTGAGGAGGGTGAGACCGAACTCGTCACCGAAGATCTTCGTCAACACCGTGTTGCCCCCCGGCGGGATGCTGGCCAGGAAGGACCCCACGGAGAACCCCGCCATGGCGGTCTGGATCGACTTGGCGGAGCGGTGCGTCGAGCCCTGACCCGGATTGAAGGCGAACTTGGCCGAACCGTAGGTGGTGACTTGGACCGCGTTTGCACCGTTCACGGTGACGATCTGGACATTCAGGTGCGCAGAATCGGAAGGGAATTGGTTGCGGTCGGCGCTCTGCTGGGCGGCGAGGGTGACGGCGGCGAGTCCGCCGCCGAGCGCCCGGGCGGCGTCGAGGGCGATGACGTCGGCGTTGGCCTGCAGGCTCCGGTTGTTGGCGGCCAGCTGCCCGATGTCCACAGCCAGGGCCGTGGAACCGATCATGATCGTCATGGTGAGGGCGACGAATACGAGGACCGTTCCGCGCTCGTCCTGCGAGCGCCGACGCCAGCTGATCATGAGTTCACCTCGGCGACGAAGGTTGACTTCAGCGTGTCGGGGAGCAGCAGACCGAGACCGGGGAATCTGGGGAGGAGGGGGTAGTGCTTGTAGTCATAGGTGAGCTGCACCGTGACGGTCTTCGGAGTCGTGGCCGACACGGTGTAGTTGCAGGTGAGGCCGACGCTCGGGGCCGCGTTGCAGGGCTGGTTGTAGGCGGGATTGGTGACGGCCAGATTGAGGAAGGCCCTCACCGAACGGGTTACGGCGGAATCCGCCGCCGTCGTCTCGGTGCCGGAGGAGGCCACGGCGCCGGCCCGGGCGCCCTCGGCGGCGGCCTGGGTCAGGCCCTGCTTGAAGGAGAGCACGTAGCCGTAGGAGATGATCCCGAAGAGCAGGGTCAGCAGCAGTGCTACGCAAAGCGCGAACTCGACGAGGGCCGCGCCGCGCTCGCTCTCGCGCCGACGGCGATGTTTCCGATTGCTCATGTCGATGCCCGCCATGCGTCCCCTCTCACCACTCTCTGCGGTCTCGGCCATCCCCGGAGGCGGCTGGATAGCCCGGTCGGGCCATTTCCGGTGGTCCTCCGGGCTAGCCCGGGGTTCGAACCCGGCCGAAGCTCCAGTCCCTTGTGGGGCAAGGGGTTCCCCTACAGTTGTTCGGCATGCTTCGTGTCGGTCTGAGTGGTGGCATCGGGTCGGGGAAGTCGACCGTGGCCCGGGCGCTGGCCGATTGCGGCGCGGTGGTCATCGACGCCGACGCCATAGCCCGGCAGGTCGTCGAGCCGGGCGAGCCGGGTCTGGCCGCCGTCGTGCGGCGGTTCGGCGAGGGCGTACTCGACGGCGGCGGGCGCCTCGACCGGCCGGCGCTGGCCGCTCTGGTGTTCGAGGACGCCGCCGCCAGGGCCGACCTCAACGCCATCGTCCACCCGCTGGTGGGGGCCGAGTCGCTCCGGCGGATGGCCGCCGCCCCGGCCGACTCGGTCGTCGTGCTCGACGTCCCGCTGCTGGTCGAGGCGGCCCGGTCGGGCTACGACGTGGTGGTGATCGTCGAGGCCCCGGAGGACGTGCGGCTGGAGCGGCTGGTGGGGCGGGGGATGAGTCTCGACGACGCCCGCCGGCGGATGGCGGCGCAGGCCGGTGATGCCGACCGGCGCAAGGTGGCCGACGTCGTCCTCGACAACTCGGGGAGTCCCGAGGATCTGGGCCGCCAGGTGGACGCCCTTTGGGCCCAACTGGTGGCCTCCCTGCGGAGCTGATCAACGCGTTCGCGGGTGGCCCGCCGTTCCTTAGTGCTGGCGGGCCACCCGCTGATCACGGCCGGACGGTCAGCCGCACCTCCGGCTGGCGTTCCAGTCGGCGTTCGAGTTGTCCCGATGGTGATGATGGCCTAAGAGCCCGCCGAGGAGCCCGTCGTGGTCGCGTCCGTCGTGGTCGCGTCCGTCGTGGTCGCGTCCGTGGTGGTCGCGGCCGTCGTGGTGTCGACCATGCCGGTCGCAGGACCCGTGACCGCCGTGGCGAGCGACGGAGTCGTTGGCGAAGGCAGCCCCCGGGGCCGCGACGAGGAGCGCACCGGCAAGACCGGCGGCACAGAGCACGCGCTTGAGCATTGCGTCCCTTTCTGAAATGTCCCCCCTGGCACGAAGGGAAAGCGGGTCCGCTGGGGATGGACCCCCTCAGATGACTGGCGCCGGCCCTGTTCTATTTGCCGCTTTTGTCCCCCGGTCCTCAGCCTGTCCTCACCCGCCCGGGCCCGATCAAACTGTCCCACCCCGCCGTTACCATGACCCCATGCCGCCGTTCGAGCTCGTGTCCGACTTCGCCCCGGCCGGGGACCAGCCGGCCGCCATCGAGTCCCTCACCCAGGGGCTGGAGGCCGGGGAGCGGTTCCAGACGCTGCTGGGGATCACCGGGTCGGGCAAGTCGTTCACCATCGCCGGGGTGATCGCCCGGGCCCAGCGGCCGACGCTCGTCCTCGCCCCCAACAAGAGCCTCGCCGCCCAGCTGACCAGCGAGTTCCGCGAGTTCTTCCCCAAGAACAGGGTCGAGTACTTCGTCTCCTACTACGACTACTACCAGCCCGAGGCCTACCTCCCGACGACCGACACCTACATCGAGAAGGACAGCTCGATCAACGACGAGATCGACCGGCTCCGCCACGCCGCCACCAGCGGGCTGCTGTCCCGGCGGGACGTGATCATCGTGGCCTCGGTCTCGGCCATCTACGGTCTCGGCGCCCCCGACGAGTACGCCCACCAGCTCCTCACGCTGGAGGTGGGGGAGGAGCGCGATCAGCGGTCGATCCTGTCCCGCATGGTCGACATGGGCTACGAGCGCAACGACCTCAACTTCGTGCGCAACAAGTTCCGGGTCCGGGGCGACACCATCGAGGTCTTCCCCGCCTACGAGGAGCAGGCCACCCGCATCCAGATGTTCGGCGACGAGATCGAGCGGATCGTGTCGGTCGACCCGGTGACGGGCGAGGTGGTCACCGAACTCGAGAAGCTCGTCATGTTCCCGGCCTCCCACTACGTCGTGTCGAAGACCCGGATGGACCGGGCCGTGGCCCAGATCGAGGCGGAGCTGAAGGACCGGCTGGCCGAACTGGAGGGGCACGGCAAGCTCCTGGAGGCCCAGCGGCTGCGGATGCGCACCACCTACGACCTGGAGATGCTCCGGGAGGTCGGCGTCTGCTCCGGGATCGAGAACTACTCCCGCCATCTCGACGGGCGCTCCGCCGGGCAGCGGCCCTTCACCCTGCTGGACTACTTCCCCGCCGACTTCCTGACCGTGATCGACGAGTCGCACGTGGCCGTCCCCCAGCTCCACGGCCAGTTCGAGGGCGACCGGTCCCGGAAGGACACGCTGGTCGCGCACGGTTTCCGCCTCCCATCGGCCATGGACAACCGGCCGTTGCGCTTCGAGGAGTTCACCGAGCGGATCGGCCAGGCCATCTTCATGAGCGCCACGCCGTCGGCCTTCGAGTTCGAGGTGTCGTCCCGGGTCGTGGAACAGATCGTCCGCCCGACCGGATTGATGGACCCGCAGGTCGTGGTCCGGCCCACCCAGGGCCAGATCGACGACCTGGTGGCCGAGATCCGGGCCCGGGAGGAGGCCGACCAGCGCGTGCTGGTCACCACCCTGACCAAGAAGATGTCCGAGGACCTCACGGAGTACCTCCTGGAGCTGGGGATCCGCGTGCGCTACCTCCACTCCGACATCGACACCATCCAGCGGGTGGAGATCCTCCGTGGCCTCCGCCTGGGCGAGTTCGACGTGCTGGTCGGCATCAACCTCCTCCGGGAGGGGCTCGACCTGCCGGAGGTGTCGTTCGTGGCCATCCTCGACGCCGACAAGGAGGGTTTCCTCCGGTCGGAGACGGCGCTCATCCAGACGATGGGCCGGGCGGCCCGCAACGTCGACGGTCAGGTCGTGATGTACGCCGACCACGTGACCGACTCGATGCGCAGGGCCATCTCCGAGACCGAACGGCGCCGGGGCCTCCAGGCGATCTACAACGAGGAACACGGGATCGACCCCCAGACGATCCGGAAGAAGGTGACGGACATCCTGGAGATGATCCGGGGCCGGACCGACGAAGCGCCCATGCCGGTCAAGGGCCGGCGCCGCCAGACCGCCCGAGAGGTGGCCCGCCGCCAGGAGCTGCTGGAGATGCCCCACGACGAGCTCGGCCGGCTCATCCACTCCCTGGAGGAGGAGATGCACCAAGCGGCCACCGAGCTGCGGTTCGAGTACGCCGCCCGCCTCCGGGACGAGATCAACGACCTGAAGCGCGAACTCCGCGAGGCAGGCTGATGTACGGTGAACGTGTGGCTTTACAAGACGATCGTGTAGAGCGGCGGATCGCCGGGGCGTTCCGGGTCTCGGCCCGGGGGCAGCTCAGCCTGCCGGCCGACGTCCGCCGCCGGTGGGGGATCGAAACCGGCGGGTCGGTGGAGATGATCGACCTCGGCCAGTCGGTGCTGCTCGTGCCCGGCGGCACCGGAACGCTGCGGCGGATGGTGGGTGACATCGTGACGCCCGAACTGTACGAGGAACTCCTGGCCGAGATCGACGACCCGGACCTGCGGGACGGGTGACCCGAGCCGCTGGGATGGACGTCCTCATCGACGATCGACTGCTGCTCGCTGTCCTGCTGCGCCGGGAACCGGGTGGCCTGGCGAAGATCCGGCGGCACGGCGCCGTGTTCACGACCGGCCTGTGGTACCACCGACTGTGCCGGGCGGTCGGTGGCCGGCGGGTTAGCGGGCAGTTGAGCGGCGCGTTGAGCGCGGCACCGCCGGAGGCCGCCACCGCCGCCCTCGCCTCGGTGATCGAGCTTCCGGCGGCGATCGGGTTGATCTCCCTCCGGGACCTGGCCTGGCCGATGGGCCGTATGGTGCATGATCACCGACTCAATCTGATGGGGCTGGAGGCGCTGTGCGCCGCTCGTCGGGCGAACGCCACCATCTGCGTGGAGGAACGCAACGACAGCCCGGGGCTGGTGGCCGCAGCAGGCGAGGTCGGTATCACCGTGGTGCAGTTGGCGGCGTGAGCAGGAGCGAATGTCGGAGACGCTGATCGTCCGGGGCGCCCGGGAACACAACCTCAAGAACGTCAGCATCGAGCTGCCCCGCGACCAGCTCATCGTCTTCACCGGACTGTCGGGGTCGGGCAAGTCGTCGCTGGCCTTCGACACCATCTACGCCGAGGGGCAGCGCCGCTACGTCGAGTCGCTGTCGTCCTACGCCCGGCAGTTCCTGGGCCAGATGGACAAGCCCGACGTCGACTTCATCGAAGGCCTCTCGCCGGCCATCTCCATCGACCAGAAGTCGGCCTCCCGCAATCCCCGGTCGACGGTGGGGACAATCACCGAGATCTACGACTACCTCCGGCTCCTCTACGCCCGGATCGGGGTGCCGCACTGCCCCGAGTGCGGCAGCCAGATCACCCGCCAGACGCCCCAGCAGATCGTCGACCGGGTCCTGGAGCTTCCCGAGGGCACCCGCTTCCAGGTCCTGGCGCCGGTCGTGCGGGGCCGGAAGGGCGAGTACGAGTCGCTGCTGGCCGACCTCGGGAAGCAGGGATACACGCGGGCGCGGGTCGACGGCGAGGTCGTCGAGCTGACCGGCACTGCCTCTACTGAAAAGGCGGGGGCCGCCCGGCCCCGGCTGGCCCGCTACGAGCAGCACACCATCGAGGTGGTCGTCGACCGGCTCGTCCGCCGGCCGGGCATCGAACGCCGCCTGACCGACTCCCTGGAGACGGCCCTCCGGCTGGCCGAGGGCGTGGCCGAGGTCGAGATCGTGGCCCGGGAAGGCGAGGGAGACGGGGTTGAGGGTGAGACCCTCACGTTCTCCCAGCACCTCGCTTGCGCCCACTGCGGGCTGTCGTTCGACGAGCTGGCCCCGAGGAACTTCTCCTTCAACTCCCCCTACGGCGCCTGCGAGCGCTGCGACGGCCTCGGCACCCGCTTCGAGGTCGACCCGGAGCTGGTCGTCGGCGACCCCGACCTGTCGATCACCGGCGGCGCCATCGCCCCCTGGGCCGGGTTCCGGGGCGAGTACTTCGGCCGGGTACTGGAGGCGGTGGCCAACGCCTCCGGCTTCAAGACGTCGACGCCGTGGAAGAAGCTCAAGGCCGCCGAGCGAAAGACCGTCCTCTACGGCACCGGCGCCAAGCAGGTTCTCGTCCAGTACCGCAACCGCTACGGCCGGGCCCGGTCCTACTCCACCAAGTACGAGGGGGTCATCCCCTGGCTGGAGCGGCGCCACTCCGAGGCGGAGAGCGACCGCACCCGGGAGCAGATCGAGGGCTACATGCGGGAGGTGCCCTGCCCGGAGTGCGGCGGCTCCCGGCTCCGGCCCGCCACCCTGGCGGTCAAGGTCGGCGGGAAGAACATCCACGAGGTCACCAGCCTGGCCATCCGCGACTCGGCGAAGTTCTTCGCCGAACTCGAACTGTCCGAGCGGGACCGGATGATCGCCGAACGGGTCCTCAAAGAGGTCAACGAGCGGCTCACCTTTCTCCTCGACGTGGGGCTCGACTACCTGTCGCTGGCCCGCTCGGCCGGGACGCTGGCCGGCGGCGAAGCGCAGCGGATCCGGTTGGCGTCCCAGATCGGCAGCGGGCTGGTCGGCGTGCTGTACGTGCTTGACGAACCGTCGATCGGCCTCCACCAGCGCGACAACCGCCGCCTCATCGACACCATGATCCGCTTGCGCAACCTGGGCAACACGGTGATCGTGGTCGAGCACG
>JAUZEY010000158.1 GCA_030838785.1 Actinomycetota bacterium
TCGAGCAGGTGGCCCCCGTCGAGCGGGAGCATCGGCAGGAGGTTGAGCGCCGACCACCCGAGGGTGGTGAAGGCCGCCGACCGCAGGGCGTAGCCGCCGTCGGTCCACGACGGCCAGCCGAGGGTGCGGACGGCGTACAGCACCGGGAGCCCGAGGAGGATCCCGGCCAGCGGCCCGGCGACGGTCAAAACGGCCGACTCGCCCCGCCCGAGGGGCTCCGCCCGGGTGGACCGGGTCAGCCCCCCGAGGCCGGCCAGGCTGATGGACGCCGTGGCCCCCATCAGCCGGGCGGCCACGGCGTGGCCGAGCTCGTGGCCGAGCACGCTGACCACCGCCACCGCGACCCAGATCGCCAGGTGCGACCCCGTGCCGTCGTAGCCGATGAGCCCCACGATCAGGAGGAAGGAGGCGTCGACCCGGGTGGGGAAGCCGAACAGGTTGAACCCGAGGCCCTGGGAGACCGTTGAGCGCGACGGACGAGGGGGTTCGAGCTCGTTCACCTCCCCATTGTGGGGCCGCGCCGGCCGGCTGCGCTCGCTGAACCCATCCAAAGCTCCCTGATGCACTAGAAACTCCCGGACGGGCGACGAGAGAGGAAGGGCCGGTTGAAGCTCGATCTGCTGCTGGTGGGCTGCCCGCTGGAGCGTGTCGCCGACACCGCCCGGCAGGCGGAGGCGGCCGGTTTCGACGCGGTCTGGGTCGCCGAGACGACCAACGACGCCTTCCTCACCATGGCGGTCGGCCTGGAGGCGACGAACCGGCTGGAGATGGGCACGGCCATCGCCCTCGCCTTCGTCCGCAGCCCGATGGTGACGGCCCTGTCGTCGTGGGAGCTCCAGCGGGCCAGCCGGGGCCGGTTCCGGCTCGGGCTCGGCCCGCAGGTGAAGGCCCACAACGAACGCCGCTTCTCCGTCCCGTTCGAGAAGCCGGCCGCCAAGCTCGTCGAGCAGGTCCGGGCGCTGCGGGCGATCTGGGCCGCCTTCGCCGGCGAGGCGCCGCTCGACTTCCACGGCGAGTTCTACCGGTTCGACCTGCTGAGCGAGTTCTTCAACCCCGGACCGATCGACGTCCCCCCGCCCCCCGTCTACCTCGCGGCGGTGAACCCCTACGCGTTCCGCATGGCGGGCGAGGTGGCGGACGGCGTCCACGTGCACCCCCTCCACACCGTCCGCTACCTGACCGAGGTCGCCCGCCCCGCGCTGGCCGAGGGGCTGGCCCGGTCCGGCCGCCCGCCGGGCGCCGTCGAGGTCAGCGCCCAGGTCATGGTCATCACCGGCGACGGAGAGGCCCGCCGGCAGATGGAGGAGGCGGTGCGGGCCCAGATCGCCTTCTACGGCTCCACCCGCACCTACCGGGCGCCGCTGGAGCTGAGCGGCTACGGCGACCTCAACGCCCGGCTGCACCAGCTGATGGCCTCCGGCGACCGGGAGGGCCTGGTGGCCGCCGTGCCCGACGAGCTGCTGGACGAGTTCGCGGTGCGGGGCGACACCTGGGAGGACGTCGCCGCCATCGCCCGCAAGCGCTACGACGGCATCGCCGACCGGATCAGCCTCTACTCCCTTCCGCCGCTGGACGGGCCGGAGGCGGCCCGCATCCCGGCCGCCTTCCGGGCCTGAGGACGCCGATGACGGAACCCGACCCGCCCGCCGGATCCGGCTCGCCGACCGGAGCCGACGGCGGGATGCCCAAAGCCGTGCCGCCCGCCGCATCCGGCCCGCCGACCGGGGCCGACGACGGAGCGACGGCGCCGGAGCGGCCCGACCGGCGGCCGAGCCGGTCCCGGCTGGCCCTCGTCGTCACGCCCATCGTGGGCCTCGTCGTGGCCGCCTACGTCGGCGACGCCCTCACCACCACCTGGGCCGACAAGCACCCGCTCCTCCTGACCCTCCTCAACGCCCGGAGCAGGGTGCTCGTCCTCACCACGAACCAGCTCGACGCCGTCTCCTACTACCTGGCCGCCGGGCTCCGCCTGCTGGCGTCCGACCCGCTCTTCTACCTGCTCGGCGTCTGGTACGGCGACGCCATGGTCGTGTGGATGGAGAAGCGGTCCAAGACGTTCGGGGAGCAGATCCGGATGTACGAGCGGGCCTTCGCCAAGGCCGCCTATCCGCTCGTCTTCATCGCCCCCAACCCCTACATCTGCCTCTTCGCCGGCGCGTCGGGGATGCCGCTGGCCAGCTTCTTCACCCTCAACATTGTGGGGACCGGGGCCCGGCTGTACCTGATCCGACGGGTGGGGCAGACGTTCGACGAGCCGATCCAGGCCGTGCTCCGCTTCTTCGACCGCTACCGCCTGCCCCTGTTCGTGCTCAGCGTGGCGCTGGTGGTCTTCGTGATCTGGAACGACCGCCGCCAGGGCAAGGACGAGATCGGCTCGATGCTGGATCTCGCCGAGCACCCGCCCGACGATCCGGAACCCGACGGCGGGGGACCGGGAGCCGATCCGGCCGCCGGGACCCCTTAACGGGGAAGGAGCGGCCGGGGGTCGAGGCGGCGACGCCACCGCTCCCAACCAGGATCGTGGGCGTCGAGCGCCCGCACCACCCGGTCGGCCGCGTCCCACGCCTCGGCGCCGGCGTCGGCGCCCATGCCCCCATCGGCGGCGGAATCGGCGTCGTTCCGAGCGCCGGCGGCGCCTCGCGCAGCAGGCCCGGGGCCGTAGGCGGCGCCGTTCACGAGCGCGGCCAGGTGGCGTATCGCCGGGGCCAGGCCGGGCCGCACCGAGCCGGCCCGGTGGGCGAACTCCAACGGGGTCTCCGCGCTCCGGCGGGGTAGGCCGGCTTCGCCGAGCCGGTCGAGGGCTTCCCGCCAGGCGGCGAGTACGGCCTCGTCGGCCCGGGCCCGGCGGCGGCGGCTCCGGCGGCGGGTCTTGGCCGCCGGCGCCACGGCGACCAGGCCGAGGGCCCCCAGACCCAGCCACCACAACGTGCGGGGGCGGGCGACGGCGCCGGCCAGCCCGCCCGACCGGCCTCCCGGGCCGGCGTCGACGCCCGCCCCGCCGCCGGGGTCGACCCGGGAGAGGTTCGACGACCCGCCGCCGCCGGACGGGCGGGCGGCGGCCGCCAGGTGCGGCGCGGCGTCGAGCCGAAGGCGGGTCTCCGGGCCGGGCAGGACGCGGCCGGGTGTGGGCTCGAAGGCCGTCCAGCCGATGCCGTCGAGGAAGACCTCGGGCCAGGCGTGGGCCTCCCGGGTGGTCACCCGCCAGACGCCGGCCGCCTCGTCGTACGCCCCCGGCGTGAACCCCACGGCCACCCGGGCCGGGAGGCCCACGGCCCGGGCCATGGCGGCGTAGGCCCCGGCGAACTGCTCGCAGTAGCCCCGGCGGGAGCCGAACAGGAAGTGGTCGAGGGCATCGATCGAGGCGCCGGGCGGGGCGGTCTCGTCGTAGATGAAGCCGACCCGCAGGCTGTCCTCCAGCGCCAGAGCCCGGTCGTAGGGCGTGGCGGCGCCGGCGGTGAACCGCTGGGCCAGCTCCCGGACGCGGGACGGGAACCGGCTCGGCAGCGCCAGATAGCGGGCCAGGCCCGGTGGCCGACCGGCGGAGGCGGCGGGGAGCTGGTCGAGCGGCTCCCTCGGGAGGCGCGACTCCACCCGGTAGGCCCGGACCGCCCGTGACCCCTTCCTCGTCACCAGCGAGTCGGTCTCGGGGTCGAGCCGGGCGCCGGCCGCCGTCACCCGGATCGCCCGGTCGGCGGCGGGGAGCCACGGCGAGTCGAGGGCCGTGAGCCAGAAGTCCTGGTGCAGCGCCCGGTCGGTCGTGGCGGCGGCCGGTTCGAACTCGGCGGCGTCGTGGCGGAAGAGCGCCGGCCGCGACGGCGACCACCGGCGGCCGTCGAACCGGTCCAGCGCGGTGAGCCGCCAGTAGGCCGGCGCCGGGGCCCGCACCGTGAACAGCTCCGTCCGCCGGTTGGTGAGCAGTTGGGGCCGGATGTCGACCAGCGGATTGAGCTCCACCCGCGACACGTCGAGCGTCACCCCGAAGGCGTGCACGTCGACCACCGCCCGCCCCAGCCCGGGGACGACCGGCCCCAACAGCACGGCGGCCAGCCCGACCGCCAGCGCCGGCCCGGCCACGCCGAGCACACCGCCCGGGACGAAACGGCGGCGGCCCCGACGGGCTGGGGCGGGCGGGGGGCGCAGCAGCTCGGCCGGGGTGACGGGGAGGGCGGCGGCGCGGTCGAGGGCGGCGTAGAGGGCGGTGGCGGCGGCGAAGGCGAACGTCAACGGGGCGCGCTGTTGGCCGGTGCCGAGGGCGGCGACGACGACGGGGAACACGGCCAGCGGCACGACGGCCAGCAGTCCCGCCCGCCGGCGCCGGGCGAGCGCATCGGCGGTGGCGGTGGCGATCCAGAGCCCGGCCACCACCCAGACGACCAGTTCCGGCGTGGTCGGGGCGGGCACGATCGCCGCCCGGAGTGCGTCGGGTGCCCGGGCCGCCACCCGGCCGAGGGCGGTCAGGGTGGCCGGGGTGGGCACGCCGGAGGCCGTGTGGCCCCCGACGCTCTCGGCCAGCAGCAGTGTGAGCCCGCCGGTCTGGGCGGCCAGCGCCGCCCGGCCCGTCCACCGGCGGCTGAGCGCGCCGACGGCGTGGGCGCCGACGACGGCGGCCAGAACCGGCACGACCCACCCGGCGTCGCCGAAGAGCCGGCAACAGCCCGCCGCACCGACGGCCGCGACCGCCATGAGACCGAGCGTGGACCGGCGGTCTCGCCCGCCCGGGACGGACGAGGTCGGCGTCAGGCCTCCCGCCCGATCGCGGTCCCGGCGTCGGGCGGCGTTCGGGACCGCCGTCGGCATCAGCGCCGGACGGGATCGCGCCGGCCGCATGACCGCACCGCCTGGTTCCAGGCCTCGGGGAAGTTCTCCATATTGCCGACGGGGACGACCACCACGCCCGTTTGCCGACGACCCGCCACCGCGTCGGGCGGCCCGGGCGCCCCGGGGACCTCGTCAGCGCACAGCCCGCGGCGAGCGGCGAGCGGGCCGGGCTGCGGCTCGCACCGGGCGACCAAGACCAGGCCGAGGCGGGGAGCGAGCGCGGCCAGGGCGGCGAGCTCGGCCGGATCGGTGGCGGCCACGATGGCGGCCAGGGGGCCGCTCGGGCGGTGGCGGATCGACTGGACGGCCAGGGCCAGGCGGTCGGGTCCTCCGGCGTCGGGGGTGACCGTCGCCAGGTGCTCGAGGACGGCGGCCCAGCGCCCGTCGGCCCAGTGCCCGTCGGCGTGTCTCCCCCGGGCACGGGCACCGTCGAGTTCGGCGTCGAAGCCGCCGGTGGTCAGGAACCGCAGCCGTCGCCCGTCCTCGAAGAGGGCGGCGGTGATGGAGGCGGCGACCTCCAGGGCCCGCTCGAAGGTGTCGCCCCGGTGGGCGCCGGCCCGGGTGTCGAGCAGCACGGTGGCGACCTCGCCGACCCGGCGCTCGTCCTGGCGGAGCATCAGGTCGCCGGCCCGGGCCGTGGAGCGCCAGTGGACCCGGCGGAGATCGTCGCCGACCTCGTACTTCCGCAGGGCGAAGAAGTCGTCGCCCCTCGGCGCCCGGACGGGATGGGCGGTCCCGAGCCGGGCCTCCCGGGTCGACGATGCAGGCAACGCCAGGATCGGGTGGATCCGGGGGTGCACCACCAGCCGTGTTGTCCCGGCCAGCGGGAGACGCCGCTCGGCGAGCCCGAACGGGTCCCCGATGCTCAGCAGGAGCGGACCGACCGTGACCGCTCCCCGCCGCCCGGTCGGCAGGTCGTAGCGGGCCTCCGCCATCGCCCCCGGCCCCAGCGGTGGTACGAGGCATCGGCCCGACGTCAGACCACGAAGGCCGATCTGGTCGGTGGCCACGGCCATGCCGGTGGTGGGGCGGAGGCCGGTGTTGGTGAAGCGGAGCCGGGCCTCGGCGACGGCTCCGACGCCGACCCGGGTCGGGGCCAGCCAGCGTTCGCCCCGGTGGGTCGGAGGCGCCCGTCCGACCACGAACCGCGCCACTGCCACCGCCGCGCCCGCCGCCGCACCGAGCCCCGCCAACTCGACCGATCCGAACAGCCGGGCCCCCACGAACAGCGCACCGGCGGCCGCGACCACGCCCCATCCCCGCCCGGTCAGCCCCGGCCCCACCGCCGACGGCGCCGCCGATCGGACCCCGGAGGCGCGATCCGTCCGACTGGGCCGGCCCGATCGCGCACCCGACAGGAGGGCCGTCACCGATCGACGCCGGAGTAGCGCAGCAGGAAGACGCCGGGGTGGAGGTTCTGCTGGTCGAAAGAGGTGCCGGCCACCACCAGCCGGCCGCCGGGATAGAGAACCGCAGCGGCGCCGTCGTCGTGGCCGGGTGTCACGTCGGTGCCGACCACGCCGCCGTCGCCGAAGCCCGGATCGAGGCCTCCGTCGGGGCGGTAGCGGGCGACGGCGACCTCCCGGGAGTCGCCGACCAACTCCTCCCCAACCAGGACGAGGCGCCCGTCGGCCAGTTGCACCATGGCGTGGGCGCCGCCGAGGTCGGGCCCGGCCTTGCTGATCCCGGCGGTGCCGAAGCTCGGGTCGAGCCGGCCGTCGGGGAGGTAGCGCAGGAGCGAGAACGTCGAACCCGAGGCGCCGGCCACGACGACGGTGCCGCCGGGCCCGGAGGCGACGCCGGCCGCCCATTCACCGGTCGAGCCGAGGTCGGTGCGGACGACGCCGTGGTCGCCGAACGTCGGGTCGAGGACGCCGTCGGGTGAGTAGCGGGCGGCCCCGAAGTCGAACGGACCGCCCGGCGTCCCGGCCTGCCCGGCGACGAGCAGCCGGCCCCCCGGCTCGGCGCCGAGGGCGAGGGCGTTGAGAAGCCCCTGGCCGGTCGTGGCGGTGCCGTTGTGGCTGGGGCCGAAGGTGGGGTCGAGCTGCCCGTCGGGGCGGTAGCGGGCGAGGCCGACGGCGTTCCCCGCCGCGCCGGCAGCCACGATCCGGCCGTCCCCCAGCAGCGCCAGGTCGGTGACGGCGTCGTTGGTCGAGGGGTCGAAGTCGGTCAGGGCCAACCCGTCGGAGCCGAAGGACGGGTCGGGCCGGCCGTCGGGCAGGTATCGCATCACGGCGAAGGCTGTCGTCCCCCCGCTCTGGGTGCTGCCGCCGACGACGATCCGGCCGTCGGGTTGGACGGCCACCGCCGAGGCGCTCGACGATCCCAGCGCCACATCGCTGGTCACGGCCCCCCGCAGCGGGGTGGACAACGTGACCAGGTCGGTCCACACCCGGCCGCCGGTGCCGAACGAGGGGTCGAGCTTCCCGTCGCGCAGGAACCGGAGGAGGAGGAAGGCGTAGCCGTTGCGGGCCGGGGCGGCGGTCCCCACCACGACGACGGAACCGTCGGGCTGGACGGCCTGGCCACCGGGCCACTCGCCGGCATCGGCCGGCGGCGCGACGACGACCTTGCCCCCCTGTCCGAACGCCGGATCGAGCGCGCCGGCGGCACCGGACGGGCCCGCCGAGGCCGCGGGCGGGAGGAGGGCGAGGAGCGCGCCGAGCAGCGCCAGCACCAAGGGGACCGGCCGTCGGGGCCGGAAGGGCCGCGGTGCAGCCGGCCCTGGCACCCTGAACAGCGCCAGGAAGACGGCGAGTGTCGCCCACCCGAGGCCCACGGCCGGATCGTACCGCCAGAACCGGGCCGAAGCCCGGGCCCGGCGGTGCCAGCGGCGGCCCCCCGGGGTCAGGCGATTTCCAGCGACCGCCGCGCACTCCGTTCCTGAACATTGGCTGTTTCAGACGAAAATGAACGCTGGTTTCCGGGGAAACCCAGAATTAATGTGCCCGTCATGGCCATCGCAACGCGTCGCCTCCAGGCTCCTGTCGCCCCACCGCTC
>JAUZEY010000167.1 GCA_030838785.1 Actinomycetota bacterium
CGGGCGACGTCGAGGTCCTCCCGGTACTTGAGCACGGTGCCGAGGGTCCGGTCGGTGCCGGCTTCGTCGAGCCGGTCGAAGCCGAGCAGCCGGGCGGTCGCCACCCAGTTGATCGCCTCGGCGACGCCGGGGGGTTTCTGGAGATCGAGCGTCCGGAGCCGGGCCACGGCCGCCGCCACCTGCTCGGCCAGCGGCGCCGCCGCCTCCGGCACCCGGCGCCGCACGATGGCCACCGCCCGCTCCAGCGACGGGTAGTCGATCCAGTGGTATAGGCAGCGCCGCTTGAGGGCGTCGTGGAGGTCGCGCGTCCGGTTGGAGGTGAGGATCACCACCGGGGGCTGGGCGGCCCGGATCGTGCCCAGCTCGGGGATGGTGACCGAGTTCTCGGCCAGGAGCTCGAACAGGAACGCCTCGAACTCGTCGTCGGAGCGGTCGACCTCGTCGATGAGCAGCACGGCCGGGAGCGGTCCGGGATGCTCGAGCGCCGCCAGCAGCGGTCGCTCCACCAGGTAGCGCCGGTCGAACAGCTCACCCTCGACGAGGTCCGACCCGCTGGCCTCGGCCATCCGGATCGCCAGCAGCTGGCGGGGATAGTTCCACTCGTAGAGGGCCTCGGCGGCGTCGATCCCCTCGTAGCACTGCAGCCGGACCAGGACCGTGCCGAGGGCGGCGGCCAGCGCCTTGGCCGCCTCGGTCTTCCCCACACCCGGCTCGCCCTCCAGCAGCAGCGCCTGCGGGAGCCGCACGGCGCAGAACAGGGCGGTGGCGAGGCCGTCGTCGGCCAGGTACCCGGCGTCGTCGAGGCGCCGCCGCAGCCCGGAGACGTCGGGCACGAGGCCTTCGACGTCAGCCATGGGCGACCGGAACGGGATAGGCCGACGGATCGGCGGCGAAGGCCCGCAGGCAACCGCTGCCGCAGAACCAGCGCCGCTCGCCGTCGTGGTCGAGATGCAACGAGGTCTCCACCGTGGCCACGGCCATGCCGCAGACCGGATCGGTCCCCGTAACGGCCGGCCGGTCGTCGGCGGCGAGGGCGAGAGCCCGGCCGGATGGCCGCGGCCGGCAGGCGACGATCTCGGCCAGGATCGACAGCGCCACCTCCTCGGGGGTGCGGGCCCCGATGTCCAGACCCGCCGGGCAATGGACCCGCGACGAAGACGCCACCGCCGCCTCCGGCGCCAGCGCGGCGAGGACCGCGACGCCGCGCGTCCGGCTGGCCACCAGCCCGACGTAGGGCACGCCGGCGGCAAGGGCGGCGGCCAGCCCCTCCTCCTCGCCCCGGCCGTGGGAGGCGATCACCACCGCCGCCGTCCCTCCGAGGGTCGTGGTCTCGAAGGGCACGGCGTCGTAGCCCAGCGGCCGGCCCAGGGCCAGCAGCGCCCGGGCGATCGGCGTGTCGCCGTGCACCGCCACCCGGGGGGCGGGCACGACCGGCTCGAGGAAGATCTCCAGCGTCCCGCCCGACAGGCAGGGGTTGTAGGCGGTGACGGTGCCGGGCGGGTCGGCCCGCCCGGGCTCGTCCACCGGGCTGACCCGCAGGAGCAGCGTCTCGCCGGAGTCGAGCAGCGCCAGGCTCTGCGCCCGCACCGTCGACTCGGCGCAGGTGCCGCCGACGAAGCCCTCGACGGTCCCGTCCGGCAGGATCAGCGCCTCGTCGCCGGGCTTGGCCGACGTGGGCCGCTCGGCCCGCACGACCCGGGCGTGCACGAACGGGACGCGGTCACGCCGCAGCGTCCTGGCCCGTTCCTGCACGTCGGGCCTGCTCATCTGGGCCTGCTCATCTGGGCCTGCTCATCTGGGCCTGGTCATCGGGACGGGCTCACGTGAAGGCCAGGTCCGTCCGGGCCGGGCGGCCCTGGATGGCCAGCCACACCTGCGCCGGCGTGAGCGGCATGTCGGCGTGGCGCACCCCGAGAGGGGCCAGCGCGTCCATCACGGCGTTGACCACCGCCGCCGGGGAGCCGACCGTGGCCGACTCGCCGACGCCCTTGCAGCCCAGCGGATGGTGGGGCGACGGCGTGACCGTGGCCTCGAGCTCCCAGCTCGGGCACTCGAGCGACGTCGGCAGCAGGTAGTCCATGAACGACCCGCCGAGGCAGTTGCCGTTCTCGTCGAAGGCGATCACCTGCATGAGCGCCATCCCGATCCCCTCGGCCAGGCCCCCGTGGATCTGGCCCTCCACGATCATCGGGTTGATCCGGGGGCCGCAGTCGTCGGTGGCGATGAAGCGGCGCACCTTCACCGCACCCGTCCCCGGGTCGACGTCCACCACGCACAGGTAGGCACCATAGGGGTAGGTGAGGTTCGGCGGGTTGTAGACCGCCGAGGCGTCGAGGTGACCCTCCACCCCTTCGGGGAGCTCGAGGCTGGAGTGGGCCAGCAGCGCGATCTCCTGGATCGTCTTGGCCTTCTCCGGGTCGCCCTTGACCTGCCACCGGCCGAGTTCCCACTCGAGGTCGGAGGGACTGCACTCCAGCGCCGCGGCGGCCACGATCCGGGCCTTCTCCTTGACCCGGCGGGAGACGACCGCCGCCGCCGCCCCCGACACCGGCGTGGAGCGCGACCCGTAGGTGCCGAGCCCGAACGGGGTCTGGTCGGTGTCGCCGTGGACCACCTCCACGTCCTCCGGCGGCAGCCCGAGCTCATGGGCGACGATCTGGGCGAACGTCGTCTCGTGGCCCTGCCCCTGCGTCTGGACCGAGAGGCGGATCACCGCCTTGCCCGTCGGGTGGATCCGCAGCTCGCAGCCGTCGGCCATGCCGAGGCCGAGGATGTCCATGTGCTTGCGGGGCCCGGCGCCGACGCCTTCGGTGAAGAACGAGAGGCCGATGCCGAGGAGCGTGCCCTCGCCGGTCTGCTCGTACCGGGCCCGGTTCTCCACCTGCTCCGCCCGCAGTTCCTTGTAGCCGGCGGCGTCGAGGGTGGCCTGGAGCGTGACCAGGTAGTCGCCCGAGTCGTACTCCCAGCCGGTCTTCGTCTGGTACGGGAACTGCTCCGGCCGGATCAGGTTCTTCATCCGCAGCTCGGCCGGGTCCATCTGGAGGTCGTGGGCCAGGATGTCGACCATCCGCTCCACGAAGTAGGCCGCCTCGGTGATGCGGAACGAGCAGGCGTAGGCCACCCCGCCCGGCGCCTTGTTGGTGTAGACGGCGGTCACCTTGCCGTAGGCCGCCTCGAGGTCGTAGCTCCCGGTGAAGATGGAGAAGAAGCCGGCCGGGAACTTCGTCGGCTGGGCGGTGGCGTTGAAGGCGCCGTGGTCGGCGAGGGTGTGCGTCCGCAGGGCGAGGATCTTCCCGTCCCGGGTGGCGGCGATCTCGCCCTGCATGTGGTAGTCCCGGGCGAAGCCGGTGGTGGCCAGGTTCTCGAACCGGTCCTCCATCCACTTGACCGGCTTGCCGGTCACGATCGTGCCGACGACGGCGCAGACGTAACCGGGGTAGACGGGGACCTTGTTGCCGAACCCGCCGCCGATGTCGGGCGAGATCACCTGGATCTTGTGTTCCGGGAGGCCGGCCACGAGGGCATAGACGGTGCGGTGGGCATGGGGTGCCTGGCTGGTGATCCAGCACGTCAGCTTGCCCGTCACCGGGTCCATGGAAGCGACGCTGCCGCAGGTCTCCATCGGGGACGGGTGGGAGCGCGGATAGAGGATGTCGGCCTTCGACACGACGACGTCGGGCCGGTTGAAGACCTCGTCGCAGGCGGCCGAGTCGCCCGTCTCCCAGTCGTAGATGTGGTTGTCGGTCTTGCCTTCCTTGTCGGTGCGGATGACCGGGGCGTCGGCGTCGAGCGCCTTCGTGGCGTCGACCACCGCCGGGAGGACCTCGTAGTCGACCTCGACGAGCTCGAGGGCGTCGCGGGCCGAGTAGCGGTCCTCGGCCACCACGAACGCCACCTCCTGGCCCTGGAAGCGGACCTTGTCAGTGGCGAGGACGGCCTGCGTGTCGTACGACATCGTGGGCATCCAGGCCAGGTTGAGCGTGGCCAGCACCTCACCGGTGATGACGGCCCTCACCTTGGGGTGGGCCTGGGCGGCCGAGATGTCGATCGAGTTGATCCTGGCGTGGGCGTAGGGGCTGCGGAGGATGGCGCCGTGCAGCATGCCGGGGAGGTTGACGTCGTCGAGGTAGTTCCCCTTGCCCCGCAGGAACCGGGCGTCCTCCTTGCGCAGCATGCGCCCGAAGCCGATGGGATTGCCCGCCGCACTCATCGGCACAGGGCTGGTCGGCACAGGGCTGGTCGGCACGTCCGTGGCCGTCACGCCGTCACCTCTTCCAGGGCCGGATGCTCGGCCGCCCAGCGGATGGCCCGCACGATGTTCTCGTAGCCGGTGCAGCGGCACGCCGTGCCGTAGATCGCCTCCCGGATCTCGGTGGTCGACGGATCGGGGTTCACCTCCAGCAGCGCCTGGGCCGTCAGCATCATGGCCGGGGTGCAGAAGCCGCACTGCAGGCCGTGCTCCTGGAAGAAGCCTTCCTGCACCGGGTGCAGCGTCCCGCCCTGGGCCATGCCCTCCACTGTCTGGATCTCGTGGCCGCCGGCCATGGCCGCCAGCACCGTGCAACTCTTGGCCGGGACGCCGTCGAGGAGCACGACGCAGACCCCGCAGTTCGACGTGTCACAGCCCCAGTGGGTGCCGGTCAACCCGATCTCGTCCCGCAGGAAGTGGACGAGCAGCAGCCGGGGTTCGATCTCCCGGCTGACCTCTTCGCCGTTGACGGTCATCGTCACCTGCATCGTCATGCCCCCTCTCCCCTGGCCCGGACCAGGGCCCGGCGCAACGCCCGCTTCGTCAGCTCTCCGGCCAGATGGCGCTTGTAGTCGGCCGGGCCGCGCTGGTCGGTGGCGGGGTTCGTCGCCGCCGCCGCCTTGGCCGCGGCGGCCACGATCGCCTCGTCGCTGATCGGGTGGCCCCGCAGCGCGGCCTCCGCCTCGGGGGCGCAGAAGTGGGGAGCCCCGACGGCGGTGAGGCCGATGCCGACGTCGGTGACGGTGCCGCCGGTGTCGAGGGTGAGGAAGCAGCCGCCGGCCGCCACCGCCCAGTCGCCCGCCCGCCGGTCCACCTTCTCGTAGGCGCTGCCGCAGGCGGGCCGGATCGGCACCCGGATCTCGACCAGGATCTCGGCCGGGCCGACGACGGTCTCGTACGGCCCCGTGTGGAACTCCCGGGCCGACACCGTGCGGACCCCTTCCGTCGACCGGATGACCATCGTCGCCCCGAGGGCCGAGGTCACAGCCGACAGGTCCTCGGACGGGTCAGCCTGGCAGACCGACCCGCCGAACGTCCCCCGGTTGCGGACGACGGGGTCGGCGATGACGCGCTCGGCGTCGCGGAAGATCGGGTAGTGCTCGGCCAGGACCGGCGACGACAGGAGGGCGGCGTGGCGGGTCATCGCCCCGATGGCGATGTCGTCGCCGTCGACCCGGATGTAGTCCAGGTCGGCCAGGTCGTTGATGTCGATGAGGACCTCCGGCCCGGCCAGGCGGAGCTTCATCATCGGCAGGAGGCTGTGGCCGCCGGCGACCACCCGGGCCTCGGGCCCGTGCCGCTCGAGCAGCGCCAGCGCGTTGTCGACGCTGGTGGCCCGCTCGTATTCGAATGGTGCCGGTGTCTGCACCTGCGCCCCCTTTTGGCCGTCCCCCACTGAGGGCGCGCCCTCGTCCGCCCAGCGGGAGTCTGCCCCGGCCCGAGCGGGCGATCCACCCCTACCTAAGCGATCCCTTATGGTCATGGCATGGCCCCGAGTTCGCCGCCCTCCCGGCGGTCGCCGTGACCCTGACCCAGCTCGAGGCCTTCGTGCTGGTGGCCCGGCTCGGATCGGTCAAGGCGGCGGCCAAGGTCCTGGGCGTGAGCGAGCCGGCCGTGTCGGGCGCCCTCGCCGCCCTCCGCCAACACCTCGGCGACCCCCTCCTGCAGCGGTCCAGCAACGGGATGGAGCTCACCGCGGGCGGGAAGCGCCTCGTCACCATCGCCTCCCAGATGGTGAACCTGGCCGTCGAGGCCGAGGCCGCCATCCGCGACGCCCAGGGCGCCCCCGAGCTGCTCCGGGTCGTGGCCTCCAGCACCGTCGCCGAGTTCGTGGCCCCCGGCCTCCTGAACGTCTTCACGACCCGGACGGCGGCCGTCGAGGCCAGCCTCGGCCTGACCAGCGACGCCGAGATGTCGGCCCTGCTCCTCGAGCGGCTGGCCGACGTCGGGCTCGGGCCCCGCCTCCCGGCGCTGACCTCGGAACCGCTGATGCGCTACCGCCTCCTCGTGGTGGCGAGCCCGGACCACCGGCTGGCGGGCGGGACGCGGCCCGTCCCGCCGGGAGTGCTGGCCGACCAGGAATGGCTGCTCGGCCCCTCGGGCGTCGACCCGTCCAGTGACAGCGGCCGACTCCTGGCCCGGCTCGGCGTCCCCGAGTCGCGGCTGCGGGTCTTCGGCAGCGAGGCGGCGGCCTGGGTGGCGGCCGCCGAGGGGCACGGCCTGTCGCCGGCGGTGCACCACCTCGTCGCCCCGGAGCTGGCCCGGGGCGGGCTGGCGCCCGTGGCGGTCGAGGGCCTGCCCACCGACCTCTTCTGGTACGTGAGCACGCTGAACCCCGACCGCCGGTCCCCCGCCGCGACGCGCCTCCGGCGGTTCCTGGCCACCCCCGACGCCATGCACGTGATGTCCCGGGCCGACGGCAGCGTCCCCGCCTCCCGGTTCCGCCCCCCGGTCTACGTCACCCTCTGGAGCTGACGTCACCCGAACGCGTCAGAGGTGGCTCCGGAAGACCAGGCCGGCGAGTGCGCCGGCGGCCATCAGCCACACCGGGTTGATCCGCCACCGGAGGAGGGCCACCAATGCGCCCCCCGCCAGGAGGGCGGTGGGGGCGCCGACCACCGCGTCCCGGCCCAGGAACCACGTCACCCCCACCATGAGCGCCACGGCGGCAGCGTTGAGCCCGTCGAGGGCGGCGGCCGTCACCGGCCTGTCCCGTAGCCGGGCGATCACCGGTTCGAGGACGGCCGTCATCACGAACGCCGGGAGGAAGATCGCCACGGTCGCCACCACCGCCCCCGGCACCCCCCGGAGGAGATAGCCCACGAACGTCGCCGTCGTGAACAGCGGCCCGGGCGTGACCTGCCCCACGGCGATGGCATCGAGGAGCTGCCCCTCGGTCAGCCACCCGTGGCTGAGGACGAGATCCCGCCGCAGAAAGGCCAGCAGCACGTACCCGCTCCCGAACAGCAGCGCCCCGACCTTGAGGAACGCCCCGAAGATGCGGAGCAGATCGGGACTCCCCGCCCGGGCCACGACCGCCCGCCATACGCCTCCCCCCGGCAGCGCCCCGCCGCCGGTGGACGAGGCGGCGCCCGGCCCGGCCAGGACCCGCCCCGCCGCCGAGGCGGCCCCGGGTCCGGCGAGGAAGCGGCCGGCCGCCGCGAGCAGCCCGAGGAGGGCCGCCAACGGCGGACCGGGGCGGCCTCGGCGACGACGCCCCCGGCCGAGGGCCGCGGCGACCCCCGCCGCGGCCAGGAGGAGGACCGGCTCGTTCAGGCCGGCAAGGTAGGCGGCCAGCACCATGGCCCCGATGACCACCAGCAGTCGGCTGGTGAAGGCCGTGCGGCCGAGGCGGACCACGGCCACCGACACGACGGCCACGACGACGGGCTTCACACCGGCCAGGACGTCGCCGGCCAGCGGCCGGGCGCCGTAGCGGGCGTAGACCCAGGCCAGCACGCCGACGATCAGCGCCGCCGGGGCGATGAAGCCGAGCCCGGCCACAACCAGCCCGGGAAGCCCGC
>JAUZEY010000168.1 GCA_030838785.1 Actinomycetota bacterium
CGGCTACCTGCCCCCGCCGACGTTCGGGCCCGGCAACCGCTCCGGACCGCTGGCCTTCGGCATCACCGCCTGCTGCACCGACGATCGGTGGACGACGCCCCAACCCGGTTGGCGGGCCACCTTCTGAGGGCCGTCCTCAGGTCAGGCCAGACTTCGTGATCTGGAGGGCGGCGGGGCCGAGGATCACCACGAACAGGCTGGGGAAGATGCAGAAGATCAGGGGGAACAGCATCTTCACCGGCGCCTTCTGGGCCTGCTCCTGGGCCCGCTGCCGGCGGCGGATCCGCATGTCGTCGGCCTGCTGTCGCAGCATCCGGCCGATCGACACGCCGAAGGTGTCGGCCTGGAGCATGGCCAGGATGAAGGAACGGAGCTCCGGCACCTGGCAACGCTCGTCCATGGCCCGCAGCGCCTCGGCCCGCGTGGTGCCCATCCGGGTCTCCTGCAGCATGCGGCGGAACTCATCGGCCAGCGCCCCGGGAACGGCGTCGACCGTCCGGTCGATCGCCTGCTCGAACCCGAGGCCCGCCTCGACCGAGATCACCAGCAGGTCGAGGACGTCGGGCAGGCGGGTGGCGATGTCGTACTGACGCTGGTCGGTCTTGCGCTGGACCCACACGTCGGGGCCGAAGAACGAGATGCCCCACAAGAGACCGGTGACGATCATGCCGTAGAACCCGCCGAGCCCGGCGAGCTTGAAGGCGAAGTAGGGCCAGAAGACGATCGACAGTGCCCCGAACACCTTGAGGGTCATGAAGCGGTCCGCATCGAGCCCGGCCGGGCTTCCGGCCTTCACGAGCCTCTCCCGCACCGTCTGTTTGTACCCGGCCGGGGTGAACCGGTCGAAGAGGGCGGAGAGCTTCGCGATGAACGGTGCCACCACCCGTTCCTGGATGGACTTCAACATCTCCTGCTCCCGCATGTTCGACGGGAGCTCGTAGTCGGCGAGGTTGCGCAGCGCCTCCCGGACATCGCGCCGTTCGTCACCGGCCGAGAGGAAGACGATGACGGCCACCAGAACGGCGGCGAACATGCCAGCGACGACGATGAGGAGCATGGGTCAGACCTCGATCTTGATGATCTTCTGGATCCAGGCGAACCCGGCTGCGGCCATCAGTGCCGAACCGATCACCATGGCCCAGCCCGTGGCGGAGCCGAACAGGTCGTCGATGTAGGTGGGCGAGGCGGTGAACATGAACAGCCCCAGGCCCACCGGCAGGAGCCCCATGATGATCCCCGAGATGCGGCCTTCGGCGGTGAGCGCCTTGACTTCACCCCGCAGCCGGCTCCGCTCGATCATCGTCTCGGCCACCGTCTGGAGCAGCTCCGCGAGGTTCCCGCCGACCTCCCGCTGGATGCGGATGGCGAGGACCGACCAGTCGAAGTCGTTGCTCTCCATGCGGGTGGCGACGTCGGTCAGGGCGTCCTCGAGCGGACGGCCGAGTCGGGACTCCGCCAGGACCCTGCGAAGCTCCCTGGCCATCGGGTCGGACGTCTCCTGGGCAACCGCCTCCAGGCCCTGCAGGAATGAGTAGCCGGCTCGCAGCGATCCCGACAGGAGGTTCAGCGTGTCTGGCAGCTGCGCCTCGAACGCCTTGAGGCGCCGCTTGCGCAGCTGGCGGACGACCACGATCGGGAGGGCGGCGACGAGGGCGGCGAAGATGAGCCCGACCACCGGCGACGGCGCGCTGGCGATGGCCATGACCCCGACCAGAACGACGCCCGCTCCGTAGAAGAACAGTGCCTCGGCCGGCCGCAGCGGCAGGTTGGCCTGTTCCAGAAGGCGCTCCACCTTGACCAGCACGCCGCCCCGCTCGGCCATTCTCGACGTGATGCCGACCGCCCGCCGCACGAAGCCGCTCTCGATGAGACTCGACCCCGATGGGGCGTCGGCAGCATTCTCGACCGGCGGAGCCGCGCCGCCGTAGACGCCGAGCCGTGTGTCGAGAGTGTCGTCCTGGCGAGTGAAGATCACGATGAGGGCGAAGGCGGCGAGACCCGCCGCTAGGGCGGCCAATAGCAGCAGCAGGCCCTTCCCCCCCGGCTTCGTGAACAGGTCGTGGGACTGGATCACCGCCGTTGGCGTCGCGACCGCACCGACCGCACCCGCCCGGGTCTGCACCTGGGTGCTCGCTCCGCCGACTGTCAGCTCGATCGCCAGGGCTCCCCCGCCGGACGCCGAGCGGTACGAGACCTCGTACTGGTTCTCGATGGCGGAGCGGATCCTGGCGAACTGGGCCGTCAGGTCAATGGGGTTGCCGGTAGTGCTGGTCGACCCACCGTCGGAGCCCACGAGTTGCGAGAGGACGGCGGGGTCGAACTCGCTGGAGGCGATTCCGACGGCGTAGACGGTCGTGTGGGCGGCGCCGAGGGCGGCCACCGCCTGGGCCCGGGTGCCGCTGCTGATCGAGTCCGAGCCATCGGAGAGCAGGACGAGGTTGGGTTGCAGTTCGGGTCGCTGATCGTAGAGGTGGGAGGCGGTGATGAGGCCGTCGTAGAGCGCCGTCTCGCCCATGGCTGCCAACCCGTCGATGGCCGAGCCGAGGGCGGCGGCGTCCTGCGTGAAGCTCGACCGGATGATGGGGGCGCTGGAGAAGGACACGACGGCTATCCACTCGTTGGGGCCCCGGCCGGCGATGAACTGATGGGCCGCCGCCTTTGCCTGGTCGAGTGCGCCCTTGCTCTTCATCGAGCCCGAGGTGTCGATCACCAGCACGGTGCCGACCGGGCGGGACGTCTGAGCCAGGGGCCTCACGGTGAGGCTGCCTTCGGGCACGACGGCGCCGTTCTCCCGAAGATGGAAGTCGGTCGGGGAGGGGGCGTCGCCGGCCACCCGGACCTCGAGCCGCACGTCCGGATAGCCGCTGGTGTCGACGTTGCCGACGACGGGAGCCTTGGCCGGATCAACGGGGCCGGCCAAGGCCGCCGCCGGCAGGCCCAGCAGGATCGCCGTCGCAGCCGCCAGGGCCAGGATCGCTCGCTTCACCGGGCACCGGCCATGCGGCGGGCAAAGGGTTCCTGGGCGAAGATCTCGGGCCGGAGTCGGATGCCGTTGTCGGCGAGGCGTTCTCCGAACTTGGGCCGGATGCCAGTGCTCTTCAGGTGGCCGAGGAACTTCCCGCTCTCGTCGACGCCCATCCCGAAGTCGAACAGGAACAGGTCCTGCAGCACGATCACATCGCCTTCCATGCCCTGCACTTCGGTCACGTGGGTGACCCGACGGGTACCGTCGCGGAGCCGGGTCAGGTGGACGATCAGGTCGACCGCCGACGCCATCTGCTCCCGGATGGCCCGGACCGGCAGGTCCATCCCCGCCATCAGCACCATGGTCTCGATCCGGGCCAGGGTGTCCCGGGGCGAGTTCGAGTGGATGGTGGTGATCGAGCCGTCGTGGCCGGTGTTCATGGCCTGGAGCATGTCGAGGGCCTCGCCGCCGCGGCACTCCCCCACCACGATCCGGTCGGGCCGCATCCGCAGGGTGTTGCGGACCAGGTCCCGGATGCGGACCTCGCCTTTCCCCTCGATGTTGGGCGGACGGGCTTCCAGCGCCAGCACATGATCCTGGTGGAGCTGGAGCTCTTTGGCGTCCTCGACCGTGACGATGCGCTCGTCGTGGGGGATGAACGACGAGAGCACGTTGAGGGCGGTCGTCTTCCCGGTGCCCGTACCGCCGCTCACGATGACGTTGAGGCGGCCCTTGACGCAGGCATCGAGAAACTGGGCCACGGTGCGGGAGAACGATCCGAAGTTGATGAGGTCCTCGACGGTGAACGGGTCCTTGGCGAACTTCCGGATCGTGAGGAACGGGCCCCCGATGGCCAGCGGGGAGACGACCGCGTTGACCCGGGATCCGTCGGGGAGGCGGGCGTCGACCATGGGGGTCGACTCGTCGACCCGTCGGCCGACCTGGGCCACGATCTTCTCGATGATCCGTCTGAGGTGGTTCTCGTCGATGAACGAGGCGCCCGACTTGATGATCTTGCCGTTGCGTTCGACGTAGACCTTGGTCGGCCCGTTGACCATGACCTCGGTCACCTCCGGGTCTGCCAGCAGACCGCTGATCGGGCCGTAGCCGAGGACGTCGTCGGTGAGGTCCTGGATCAGTTGCGACCGGTCGACCGTCGACAGCGGCACCTTCTCCCGCCCGAGGATGACCTTGAGGTGCTCGTGCAGCTGTCGGCGCAGCTCATCCTCGCCGATCCGGCGGTCGTAGAGGAGCGGCCCCACCTCGTCGATCAGGAGGTGGTGGACCCTCTGGCGCAGCTCGTCGAGGACGGGGTCGCGTCCCGAGGCGAACTCGGGTCCTTCGCTGCGCTGGACCTCGTGGAGGCGTTGGTAGAGGGACATCGATGTTCCTTCCTAGACGGAAATGGGCCGCCGGCTCAGGACCGGGTGAAGAGCGAGCGGCCCTTCCTAATCGGCGCCGAAGACGCCGGAGCGTCACAGAACAACCCCGCCAGCTGCTCGAGGGCCCGGGCCACCTCGGACCGGGGGGCGTCGAGCACGACGGGCACACCCTTGTTCACCGTCTGGGGCACGACGATGTCGCTGGGAATGAGGGAACCGGCCTTGATGCCCAGTGTGCGCTCGACCTCGGACACGTCGAGTTGCACCTTGGCGTTGGCCCGGTTGAGGAGCAGCGTCAGGCGCTCCTCGGGCACCCCGAGCATCCGCAGCGTCTGCAGGCCGAGCTTCGTGTTCTTGATGTTCGGAATGTCCATGCCCGCCACCATGAGAATGTCGTCGGAGTGTTCGATGAGGGCGAGGACGACATCGTTGAACTGGGCCGGCGTGTCGATGATCACATAGGCGCAGAAGGTCTGGAGGATCTCCACGATCCGGACCATGTCCTCACCCGAGACCCGCTCGGCGAACGACGGCTCGAGCGGCGCCGGCAGGATGAGCAGCCCGCTCGGCTCGTGGCGGACGAGCAGGCTCTGGAGGAACTGGGCGTCGAGGCGGTCGTGGGCGGCCACCGCGTCGACGACGGTGTGGGGCGCCGCCAGGCGCATCATGACCGCCACGTCGCCGAACTGGAGATCGGCGTCGACGAGCACGACCGGGCCGGACGACCTCCGGGCCAAGCTGGTGGCCAGGTTCGTGGCCACCACACTCTTCCCGGAGCCTCCCTTGGTGGACGAGACGGTGATGACCCGGCCGTGGGTCGGCACTTCGCCGGCGGCGGGCGCCAGGGTCGGCACCATGGTCAGGGTGCGGGCCACCCGCTCCACTGACTCGTGGAACGACACCGCCTCGGTCGGTGCTCCCAGGACATCGCGGACGCCGCTGCGGAGGGCCTGCTGCAGCAGCCCGGTCGACAGCTCGGCCGCCACCAGGATCGCCCCGGCGTTGGGTCGGGCCCGGGTGAAGCGCTCCACCTCGGCCAGCCCTTGCGCGTCGGCCAGGCCCGGCCCGAAGATCACCACCATGGGGCGGCCCGGCGGCTGGTACTCGGCCAGGGCCGCCACCTCGGAATAGGTGACGACATCGGCCTCCTCACCGAGTTGGAGGGCGAGACGGGTCCGGAGCTTGGGGTCGGGGTCGACGACGGCGAGCGTGTACGACCGCCCCCCGCTGCCGGGGGCGGTCATCGCCTCCCCCTCGGCCAGCGCGTCCAGGTTATGAGAAGAGATTGCCATGATTCACCGGGGGGACTGGGGCCGGGGCATAGTCCGGCGGGACAAGGGTGAGGTGGATCGAACCGACTTCGCTGGCGTTCACGACACGTTCGGCGTCGAGACCGGGGACGGCGAAGGTCATGAGACCAGAGTCGACGGTCTTGGCCTGCCCGGCCTGCTGGACAGCGTCGGCCTGGGGGGCCGCGGCCGTCTCCCCGGGCTGGAGGGCGGTCGAGTTGCCGACCGCCAGGACCTCGACGTTCTGGAGGACGAACTGCGTCTCCTTGTCGCCGGCGACGGCACCAGCGCCCTGCTTTTCGGTGGTCAGCATGAGGTTGACGTGGTCGCCGGGGACGACGAGCCGGGCGACGCCCTGCACGTCACTGATCGACAGCGTCACGGCCTGCTTGTCCTTCCCGAGCCGCTGGGCGAAGGACTCCTCCGCCAGCCGAGGCTCGACGAAGTTGCCCTCGACGATCGGCACGCCGGTCGACAGCGCGGAGAGCGCGACCTGGCCCCGCAGCGACTGGGCGTTGGTGACCGCCTTGGCCGGGAAGAACTTCCGGGGGATCGACTCCTTGCCGATGTAGCCCTCGTCGATCGCCTTCTCGCCCGGGAAGCCCTTCGGGATGTCCCTCTTCACCATGAAGACCTCGACCAGCTGAGCGTCCTTGAACGCCCGCTCGTCGGCCGAATTGGCGTAGTGAAAGGTGAGAAAGGCGGTCAGTCCCGCCAAGGCCACTGCGATGACCAGGATCAGAACCCTTCGATTGCCCACAGCGAAACCTCACTCGATCTCTCGCGGATTGCGATCTAAGGACGTTGTCGGCCGGGACGGGCGATCACCGCGCCCCGCCTGTTTCGTAAAATCCCGACTTGGGCGATCGCGGTGGACCTGCCCCCTGCTTCGTTTTTACGCCCGCGACCGCGTCATGCACTCGCCTGGACGGGCGACCGACCAGCGGCAGATGGGTCCGTCCACACAAAAACGGGCGCTTCGATCGACCCGGCTCAACTGGAGAGCGCTTCGGCACGACACGAAGCATGATGACCCTGCGCTCCGAAGGACGGAATCCCGTGGAGAAGCCCTGGCCCGCCCGTCCCGCTGGCCGGGCGGACGCCGAACGCGGCGCCGCCCTGGTCGAGTTCGCGCTCGTCTTGCCGCTGATCATGTCGCTCGTCCTCGGGCTGGTCACCGCCGGAGGCGCCTACAACCGCAAGCTGTCCCTCACCGACGGCGTACGGGAGGGCTCGCGGTTCGGCGCCACGCTCAACGGCCCCACGACAAACGGCTGGCTCAGCGACGTCCAGAACCGTACGGCCGAGCTGTCGACCGGGGAAGTCACCACCAACCAGATCTGTGTGAAGCTCGTGAAGGCCGGAACCGGAGATGTCTACGCGGCCACTCCCTCCGGCTGCTCGTCGGTGGCCGAACCGGCAACGCCGAGCACGACGGCGACCGGGGACTGCGTCGTGAAGATCTGGGCGTCGCGCCCGGTAACTCTCCAGGCAATGTTCTTCACGGCGAACGTGACCCTGACGGGGAAGTCGGTGTCCCGCTACGAGGGCAAGGTAACGGGAGCCACGACGTGCAACTGACGCCCCGCCGCCTCCGCGCCCGCTGGCGTGACGAGGAAGGCGTCACGATCGTGCTCATGGCCTTCCTGCTCGTCGCCCTCCTCGGCTCGGCCGGGATCGTCGTCGACCTCGCCCTGGTGCGAGCCGACCGCCAGCAAAACAAGAGCGCCGCCGATGTGGCCGTAGCCGCCGGCGTCAGGGCCTTCAACTACCACGGCGTCGTGGCGCCGTTCCAGGGAGCGTGCAGTGCGCTCGACTACCTGAAGACCAACCACAAGTCGCTCTCCACCCTCAGCCTCTCCTCGGGGTGGACGGACGGTAACGGATCGGCGATCTCCGGGAACCCGTGCGACTCCAGCCCGAGCGCGGCGTATATCGCTCGCTACAACCAGACGTGCAGCAAGGCCACCGCCGGCGACGCCCGCGCCAGCTTCGCCTGGTTCCGGGGCACCAGCAGCGACGGCGCGGTCGACATCACGGTCAAGGCCGGGTACGCCAGCAGCGACATGGTCAGCGACGGATTCCGGGACGACTACTACAACACGAACAACCCGGACTCCGGCCAGTACGGCTGCGACCAGCTGGCGGTCATCATCAGCCAGCGGGAGAACGTCACCTTCGGCCGGGTGCTCGGGGCGTCAACCGTCTCCTCCCGCATCCGCTCCGTCGGGCGCGTCACGGTTGGGACGGACTCCAGCGCCCCGATCGGCCTGCTTCTGCTGGAACGGAACGACTGTGCCGCCCTCGACATCGGCGGATTCGGCTCGGTCCACGTCCTCGGCACCGGCCTGGTCTCCGGCATCGCCCACGCCGACAGCTACGGCAACGCCAGCGGGTTGGGCAGCAGCTGCTCCGCCAAAGCCGTCTTCAACGGCCGCCACTCCAACGGCATCGTGGCCGAGCGGGCCCCGTCGGGAACTCCGCAGGCCCCCGGGATCATCAGCACCGCCGCCCTCAACGGCCTCCCGGGCGTGGCCTCCAAGGCCTACGACTCGACCGTCAACGTGGTGGCCCAGGACAGTGTCCCGACCGGCCACGCCGCGATCGGCCGGGGTCCGGTCGACTCCGCCTACCGGATCCCCATCTCCAACCTGAAGGCCGACGCCGAGACGAAGACCACCTGGTCCGACGCTCAGGCCACCACCGCCGGGTTCCGGGTCACGAACTGCAACCCCAACGCCGCCGACCTGGCCTTCGCCAAGATCTTCATCCGGTGCGGCACCTACAACAACGCCACGACGTTCCCGGCCAACGTCACGGACGTGGTGTTCACGGGCAAGATCAGCGAGGGGTCCTCCAACCTGCTCACCTTCGTCAGCCCGAGCACGGTCTATGTCTACGGCGACTCCAGCGGCGGTACGCCGCAGGGCCTCTCGCTGGCGTCGGGCGCCACCCTCTCGGTCAACAAGGGCGCCTCGGCCAGTTGCACCAGCCGGACGACGGCCGTCCCGGCGGCGACGACGAAGCTCGTCATCAGCCACGGAAATCTCAACATGACGGGTAACAGCAACTTCGCCCTCTGCTCGACGACGCTGCTGATGGGCGACGGGAGCATCCCCAGCACCAACGCCACGGCGCCGGCCGACAACAGCTACAAGGGCGAGGTGGCGATCGGCGGTGGCGGCTCGATCGACTGGACGGCGCCCAACACCAACCCCAACTCCCTCGCCACGGCGACGCAGCTGGCGAACCTCGAAGACCTGGCCTTCTGGACGGAGACGTCGGACCAGAGCAACATCAACGGCTCCGGCTCCACCTTGAGCCTCTCCGGCGTCTTCTTCGCCCCCAACGCCCACCCCTTCGCCATCGACGCCGGGTCGGGCACCATCGTGGCCGACGCCCAGTTCATCGTCCGGTACCTTTCGGTGACCGGGGGCGGCGCGCTGAGCTTGCGCGCCAACCCGAACAACGTCGTGCTCGTGCCCTACGTCAACGGCTTCCGGCTGGTGCGCTGACCGACGCTCAGGCCGAGGGTCACTCCTCGGCGTCGGCCTCCACTCCAACAGCCTCGGCGGGAGCTTCGACCGGAACGGCCTCGACCGGAACGGCCTCGACCGGAGCGACTTCGACCGGAACGGCCTCGACCGGAGCGGCTTCGACCGGAGCGGCTTCGACAGCCACGGCTTCGGCTCCGTCGCCGGCTTCGGCAACGGGCTCCCCACCCTCCTCGCCCTCGGCGACGTAGTCGGGGCCGATGTAGTTGCCCTGCTCGTCGTAGGCATGCTCGCCGTAGAGGTCCTGGTACTCCGCCGCCACCGTGCCGCCCTCGGCGGCCTGCTTGATCGACAGCGAGATCCGCCGCCGCTCCAGGTCGAGGTCGATGATCTTCACCCACAGCTCCTCGCCCGGCGAGACGACCTGGTCGGGCAGGTCGACGTGGTGGGCGGCCATCTCGGAGATGTGGACCAGGCCCTCGATGCCCTCGCCGACCTGGACGAAGGCGCCGAACGGGACGAGCTTCGTCACCCGGCCGTAGACCAGCTCACCGACCCGGTGGCCGCTGGCGAACTGCTGCCACGGGTCCTGCTGGGTCGCCTTGAGCGACAGCGAGATCCGCTCCCGGGAGAGGTCGACGTCGAGCACCTGCACGGTGACCTCGTCGCCCACCTGCACCACCGAGCTCGGGTGGTCGACGTGCTTCCACGACAGCTCGGACACGTGGACGAGCCCGTCCATCCCGCCGAGGTCGACGAAGGCGCCGAAGTTGACGACGGAGCTGACGATGCCCCGGCGGACCTCGCCCGGCTTGAGGTTGGCCAGGAACTCGTCCCGGGCCTCCCGCTGGGTCTCCTCGAGGTGGGCCCGGCGGGACAGGACGACGTTGTTGCGGTTCTTGTCCAGCTCGATGATCTTCGCCTGCAGCGTCCGGCCCACGTAGGGCTGGAGATCGCGCACCCGGCGCAGCTCGACCAGCGAGGCGGGCAGGAAGCCCCGCAGCCCGATGTCGAGGATCAGGCCGCCCTTGACGACCTCGATGACCGGGCCCTCGACCACACCGTCCGTCTGCTTGATCTGCTCGATCGTGCCCCAGGCCCGCTCGTACTGGGCCCGCTTCTTGGACAGGATCAGCCGGCCCTCCTTGTCCTCCTTCTGGAGAACCAGGGCCTCGATCACATCGCCGGTGGCGACGACCTCGTGGGGGTCGACGTCGTGACGGATGGAGAGCTCGCGGTTGGGGATGACCCCTTCCGACTTGTAGCCGATGTCGAGCAGCACCTCGTCCTTGTCGACCTTGACGACGGTGCCGGTGACGATGTCGCCCTCGTCGAACTCGACGATGGTGCCGGAGATGGCGTCGGCGAACGACATTCCGCCGAGGTCGTCGCTGACGACCTGCATCGGCTGGTACTCGCCGTCGGCATCGTTGCCACCGAAGGGCACCGGGCTCCCGCCGTCGGCGGGGGCCTCAGCAGGCGCCTCAGCAGTTGCCTCAGCAGGGGCCTCGGCGGGGAGCTCAGCAGGGCCCTCAGCGGGGGCCTCAACAGGGGCAGCCGGAGCGGGTGCAGCCGGAGCGGCTGCGGCCGGGGCCTCCTCCTCCGCTTGCGTGGCAGCCGGGGCTCCCGGGGTGATGCTCTCGGGGCCAGCGACCTCGGGGGCGGGGGTGGTGCTCGGGCCTTCCTGCTCAAACATCGGTTGCTACTCCTTGCCGGACACTGAACCCGTTGCGATTGGCGCGCGGGGCGTGGCGACGGGTGTCACCGGGGGCCAGCGTAGCTGGTTCTCCCCATCCCGGACAGGAGCAGCTGTTTTCGGGGAACGCCCCCGAACCCCCGGGCTTGCCGGTCCCCCCGGGCTCACTCTTTGGCGTCAGCCCAGGTCGCGCCGGTGGAGATCTCCACCTTGAGGGGGACGTCGAGGGGCCAAACCGACTCCATCACCCGGCGCACCACCTCGACGGCGGCGTCGTGCTCGTCGAAGGGCACCTCCAGGACCACCTCGTCGTGCACGGTGAGCACCATCCGTGACCGCATGGCCCGACGTTCCAGCTCGGCGTCGAGGTTGACCATGGCCAGCTTGAAGATGTCGGCCGCGCCACCCTGGACCGGGGCGTTCTGCGCCATCCGCTCCCCCATCTGGCGGATCCGGAAGTTGTCGGAGGCCAGCTCGGGGAGCAGCCGCCGCCGGCCCATGAGAGTGGTGGTGTAGCCCTTGGTCCGGGCGTCGTTCACCGTCGACTCCATGAACGAGCGGACGTTGGGGAACGAGGCGAAGTAGGCGTCCAGGATCTCCTTGGCCTGGTCGGTCGGGATGTCCATCCGCTGGGCCAGCCCGTAGGCCTCCATCCCGTAGGCCAGGCCGAAGTTCACCACCTTGGCGAAGCGGCGCTGGAACGGGGCGACCTCGGCCTCCGGCACCCCGAAGACCCGGGAGGCGGTG
>JAUZEY010000179.1 GCA_030838785.1 Actinomycetota bacterium
TGGCGGCCGGCCCGCCCTAGACTGCGGCGCTCATGTTCGATTCCCTCTCCGACCGGTTCGAGTCGATCTTTTCCCGCATGCGCGGCAAGGGCCGCTTGGGGGAGAAGGAGGTCGACGAGATCGCCCGGGAGATCCGGCTGGCTCTCCTCGAGGCGGACGTCAACTTCAAGGTCGTCAAGAGCTTCATCGGCCGGATCAAGGAGCAGGCGGCCGGGGCCGATCTGTCCAAGAGCCTCTCGCCGGCCCAGCAAGTCATCAAGATCGTCCACCAGGAGCTGGTCACGACCCTGGGCGGCACGACCGGCAAGCTGGCCATGAACCCGAAGCCGCCCACGGTCGTGATGCTCGTGGGTCTCCAGGGTTCCGGGAAGACGACGGCCTGCGGCAAGCTCGCCCGACTCCTGAAGAGCCAGGGGCTCCAGCCGCTCCTGGTGGCGGCCGACCTCCAGCGGCCGGCGGCCGTGACCCAGCTGCAGGTGCTCGGTGAGCAGATCGGTGTGCCGGTCTACAGCGAGCCGACGGACCCGGTGTCGGTGGCCCGCAACGCCCGCAACGAGGCTGCGCGGCTGGGCAAGAACGTGATCGTCCTCGACACCGCCGGGCGGCTCCAGATCGACGAGGCGCTGATGGACGAGCTGCGCCGCATGCGGGAGACGGTGCAGCCCGACAACGTCCTGCTCGTCGTCGACGCCATGACCGGTCAGGAGGCGGTGAGCGTCGCTGAAGCGTTCTCCGAGACGGTGGGGATCGACGGCGTGGTGCTGACCAAGCTCGACGGCGACGCCCGGGGCGGTGCCGCCCTGTCGGTCAAGGAGGTCACCGGCAAGCCGATCCTCTTCGCCGGTATCGGCGAGAAGCTCGTCGACTTCGAGGCCTTCCACCCTGACCGGATGGCGGGTCGGATCCTGGGGATGGGCGACGTGCTCACCCTCATCGAGAAGGCCGAGGAGAGCTTCGACCAGGAGCAGGCGGTCAAGGCCGCCGGCAAGCTCCGCAGCGGCAGCTTCGGCCTGGACGATTTCCTGGAGCAGATGCAGCAGGTCAAGAAGATGGGCCCGCTGCAGAACATCATCGGGATGCTGCCCGGCCTCCCCAAGGAGTTGAAGAACACCCAGATCGACGACAAGGAGCTGGGCAGGGTCGAGGCGATCATCCGATCCATGACCCCGGCCGAGCGCAACGACATCACGATCATCAACGGCTCCCGCCGCCTGCGCATCGCCCAGGGCAGTGGCACGACGACCCAGGACGTCAACGCCCTCCTGAAGCAGTTCAAGATGGTGCAGGGGATGATGAAGCAGATGTCGGGCGGCGGCGGGAAGCGCCCGCGCTTCCCCGGGCTGCCGGGCATGCCGGGTATGTAGCGAGCCTGTAACCTCTGCAGGTTGTCGTTCTGGAAAAGGTGGTAGTCCCGTGGTGAAAATCCGCCTCATGCGGATGGGTAAGAAGAAGCAGCCGACGTACCGGGTGGTCGTGGCCGACGCCCGGTCTCCCCGCGACGGGCGCTTCGTGGAGATCATCGGGAAGTACGGGCCCCGGGAAGAACCGCCCCTCGTCGACATCAACAACGAGCGGGCGCTGGAGTGGCTCAGCAAGGGCGCCCAGCCCACCGAGCAGGTCCAGCGGCTGCTGACGATCTCCGGGGCCTGGGAGCAGCACAAGGCCGGGAAGAAGTGACCTCCGACGAGGAGTTCGGGGCCGACTCCAGCGACGAATTCGACGACGAGGACGATCTCGACCTGTCGATGGAGGACGACGACGACGGCGAGGACGACGACGTCGAGATCGGCGCCGAGGGCAACCGGATCGTCGGCGGCGTCCCCAAGGGTGTGCTGGAGTACGTCGCCCGGAACATCGTCGACGACCCGGACGGGGTCTTCGTCGAGACGTCGGAGCGCCGGGGCGGCGAGGTGGAGCTGCGCCTTCACGTGTCGCCGTCCGACATGGGCAAGGTGATCGGGCGCCGGGGCCGGGTCGCCCAGGCCCTCCGCCAGGTCGTGGCCGCCGCCGGCACCAAAGAGGGCGTGCGGGCGAGCCTCGACATCGTCGATTAGCTCTCGATCGGTGGCGGAGGACCGTCTCGAGGTCGGCCGCATCGTCAAGGCCCACGGCATCCGGGGCGAGGTGGTCGTCGAGGCGGTGAGCAACCGGCCCGAGCGGTTCTCCCCCGGGGCCGTCCTCTACGCCGGGGAGAAGGTCATGGCCGTCCGCCGGGCCAGCCCTCAGGGCGGGCCCGACCGGGCCGGGGGGGTCAGCCGGGCCCGGTGGATCGTGAGCTTCGAGGGTGTCGACGACCGCAACTCGGCCGAGCGGCTGCGGGACACCGTCCTGACCGGCGACCGCCTCGACTACGACGACATCGCCGACGAGCTGTGGGTCCACGAGCTCGTCGGCTCGGAGCTCCTCGACCCCGCCGGCCGGGTCCTCGGCCGGGTGGCGGCCGTCGAGGCCAACCCGGCGTCCGACCTCCTCGTGCTGGAGAGTGGCCATCTCGTTCCGATGGTCTTCATCGTCGAGACGGCCGCCGGCCGGGACGTCGTCGACCCCCCGGCCGGGCTCCTCGACTGACCGCCGGTGCGGGTCGACGTCTTCACCCTCTTCCCCGGCTTCTTCGCCGGGCCGCTGTCGGCCTCGGTGCTGGGCCGGGCCCAGGAGCGGGGTCTGATCGACGTCCGCCTCCACGACCCCCGGGACTGGACGACCGACCGCCACCGGACCGTCGACGACACCCCCTTCGGGGGCGGGGCGGGAATGGTGATGATGCCCGAGCCCCTCTTCGCCGCCGTGGAGGCCGTCGAGCCGCCCCGGCCGCTGTTCCTGCTCTCGGCCGCCGGCCGGCCCTTCGACCAGGGAGTGGCGGCCGAGCTGGCCGGGACCAGCGGCTTCTCGCTCCTGTGCGGGCGCTACGAGGGCGTCGACCAGCGGGTCGCCGACCACCTCTGCGACGGCGAGTTGTCGGTCGGCGACTACGTGCTGGCCGGTGGCGAGGCGGCCGCCGTGGTGGTGGTGGAGGCGGTGGCCCGGCTGCTCCCCGAGGTCATGGGCAACGAGGCGTCGGCGGGGGAGGAGTCGTTCGCCGACGGGCTCGTCGAGTACCCGCAGTACACCCGTCCGGCCAGCTTCCGGGGTTTCGAGGTGCCGGCCATCCTCCGGTCCGGGGACCACGGCCGGGTCGCCCGGTGGCGTCACGCCGAGGCCCTCCGGCGGACCCGGGACCGTCGCCCCGACCTGCTCGAGCGGCGGGGTCTGTCGGACGCCGAACGGGCTCTGCTGGAGGAAGACCCTTTGCAGTAGTTACACTGGGGTGTTCCCCTCCGTTCGCAGTTCCCCTTCTGTTTGGCAGGAGCCTCACCATGCAACGCACCGACCTTGTCGACCGCGCCTCCCTCCGCGACGACATCCCCGACTTCGGGCCCGGCGACACGCTGAAGGTCCACGTCCGGGTCGTCGAAGGCAACCGGGAACGGGTCCAGATCTTCCAGGGTGTGGTCATCCGCCGGCAGGGCAGCGGGCTGCGGGAGACGTTCACCGTCCGGAAGGTGAGCTTCGGGGTGGGGGTCGAGCGGACGTTCCCCGTCCACTCCCCAATCCTCGCCCGGGTCGAAGTGCTGACCCGGGGCGACGTCCGCCGGGCGAAGCTCTACTACCTGCGGGGCCGGGTGGGGAAGCGGGCCAAGGTCAAGGAGAAGCGGTTCTGACCGACCGAGGTCTGGGCGTGGAGGCTGCTGACCCGTCCCTCCCGGGGGGCAAACCCGACCCGGAGGGCGATCCTGCCGGGTCGCCGCCGCCGGGCGGTTCTCGGCGTCCGTGGTCGCGCTGGCCGGCGGTCATCCCCGAGGCCGGCGGCCCCGCCCCGGTCGAGGAGCCCCCGCCGAAGCCCCGTTCGCTGCTGCGGGAGCTCCCCGTCCTCCTGCTCGTGGCGTTCGTCATTGCCTTCCTGGTCAAGACCTTCGTGGCGCAGGCCTTCTTCATCCCGTCCGAATCGATGGTCCACACGCTCGAGGTGGGCGACCGGGTGCTCGTCTCCCGGGTGTCGTACCAGCTCCACGAGCCGCGGCGGGGCGACATCGTGGTCTTCACCTCCCCCTTCGAGACCCAGGGCAAGGGCAGCAACCGTTCGGTGCCGTCGCGGGTCATCCACACCGTCCTCGAGAGCGTCGGGCTGCGCCAGCCGTCCACCGAGGACTTCATCAAACGGGTGATCGGCCTGCCGGGGGAGACGGTCGAGGGCAAGAACGGGAAGATCCTGATCAACGGGCGGCAGCTGGTCGAGCCCTACCTGGCCGAGGAACCGGTGGGCGACTTCCCGCCCAAGACGATCCCCAAGGGCCAGCTGTGGGTGATGGGCGACAACCGGAACCGGTCGTCGGATTCGCGCGTCTTCGGGCCGATCAAGAAATCGAAGATCGTCGGGCGGGCGATCCTGCGGATCTGGCCCGTCACGCGGCTGGGGTTCTTGTGACGGGGAGTTTCAGGGGTCTTTGCGCCGCCCTTCCGGTGCTGGTGGGAGCGGGTTCTTCTACACTGAGGCGGATGGGGAGGAGTCGGTGAGCGCGGAAGACCTCGAGCGGTATGAAACCGAGATCGAACTCCAGCTCTACAAGGAGTATCGCGACGTCCTGCCGATGTTCTCCTACGTCGTGGAGACGGAGCGCCGGTTCTACCTGGCCAACGACGTGAAGATGGAGGTCAGGAACGAGGGCGGACGGGTGTACTTCGACGTCCACCTCCACGACGCGTGGGTGTGGGACATGTACCGCCCCGCCCGGTTCGTCTCGGATGTCCACGTAGTGACGTTCAAGGACGTCAACGTGGAGGAGCTGGCCGGCAAGGAGATCTGATCTCGCCGCCTGATGGGCCTCGGCCGCCGGTCGACCGGCGGAGGATCGATCTCGGCGCCCGGGGCGAGGAGCTCACCGCCGCCTGGTACACCAGCCAGGGCTACACCGTGCTGAGCCGGAACTGGCGCTGCCGGGACGGTGAACTCGACCTCGTGGTCGCCCGGAGCCGCTGCATCGTCTTCTGCGAGGTCAAGACCCGGACAGGCACCGGCTTCGGGATCCCGGCCGAGGCGGTCACGGGCGAGAAGCAGCGCCGCCTCCGGCGCCTGGCCGCCCGGTGGCTGGGGGAGCAGCCGCCGTCGGGCGGGTACGCCGACCTGCGCTTCGACGTCGCCTGCGTGACCCTGGGGCCGGGCCGGGAGCCCGACCTCGAGGTGATCGAGGGCGCCTTCTAGGGACGGCGGACCCGGCTCCAGCAGCCGGTGTGCCAGTGGCGGCGCAGCTCGGGGGCGGCCAGCGGCACGACGACCTTGTGACCCGTCCCGGGCGGAATCTCGTGGTCGCATCCCGGGCAGCGGTAGGCCTTGGTCGCCTCGTACGGCTGCACATGGCGTACCTCCACGTCGCCTTCGGGAGGGGGCAGGCTACCGGGATACCGCCTGGGGGTCATGGGGCCAGAGTGCGCGACATCGACATTTGCTCATTTCTGTCCTATTTTGTGGCTTGTGTTACCAGATAGTTCGGGAGTGCAACGCGATTTCCGAAAGAGGTCGACGCAGCCATGAGACGATCCCCGCGCAGCATCGCGCTCGCCTCGGCGCTGGCGGTGGTCGCCGGCGCCTGGGGCCTGACGGCCCAGGGCGCGCCCGCACCGGGCACCATCGACCGCATCAGCATCCCCGACGGCGGGGGGGAGCGGAACGTCCTCCCCACCGGGAGTTCGCTCCAGTGCAACGCCCAGAACGCCGGCAAGTGCACGAAGCGCGCCGTGGCCGTCGACACGGCCAACAACAAGATCCGGGTGGTCTTCGCCTCGGCGGCCAACAACCTGGTGCCGAACGACAACAACGGTCACGCCGACATCTTCATGACCACCCTCACGCCCTCGGCCACGGCCGGGGCCGCCCCGACGATCGACTCGGTCGAGCGGATCAACCTCGGCCCCGGCGGGGTGGAGGGGAACGGCGAGAGCCAGGGCCCGTCGATCAGCCCCAACGGCCAGTGGGTCTCGTTCGACTCGCTGGCCTCGAACCTCGTCAACGGTGACAACAACGCCGCCAACGACGTGTTCGCCTACAACGTGACCACCAGGGCCCTGTACCGCATGAGCGTGGCCCAGGCCCCGGCCACCGAGGGCACCGGCGCCAGCTTCGCCTCGTCGATCGCCGATGACGGCACGACGTCGTTCACGTCCTACAACGCCCTCGTCCCGGGGGCCACGACGACGTTCCAGCAGGTCTACGTGCGCAAGAGCCCCGGGGCCTCGCCGGCGACCGTGCTCGTGAGCGCCAACACGGGCGGCACCTCGTCGGGTGACGCCCCGAGCCTCGAGTCGGCGATCAACGCCGCCGGCAACAAGGTCGCCTTCACCACCAACGCCGACGACGTGGTCCCCGCCGGTTCGAAGACGAAGGGCATCCCCGACATCGCCGTCCGCGACGTGGCGGCCAACACGACCCGGCTGTCGTCGCACGACGCCAAGGCCGGCGCCGCCGTCCTCAGTGCCGACGGCGGCCACGTGGCGTTCATCGCCGAGGCCATCGGAACCAAGAAGGGCATCTACGAGGTGGCGGCCGGCACCGTGGCCGGGCCCGGCGACCTCAAGGCGGACTGCGCCTCGGCCGCCTGCGCCAGCAAGCCGAAGGCCGCCGTCCTTCCGTCCCTCAACGCCGACGGTTCCGTCCTCGTCTTCGAGTCGTCGTCGAAGTACAACGACATGCCGATCAACAGCGACCAGGCGTGGCTCGGCGCCAGCGGCAACCCCATGCTGATGAGCCAGGAGATCGCCACCGGCAAGCAGGCCTCGAGCCCGGCCATCAACCCCTCGGTGAGCCCCGACGGCCGCTGGGTCGTCTTCGAGTCGGCGGCCGAGAACCTCGTCGGCGACGACTTCAACGGCTCGGTCGACATCTTCCTGGCCCAGGCTGGGGGCGCCACCGGCCCGTCCAGCATGACCAGGGTGAGCGTCCCCGCCGCCGGCGGCGAGGCGTCAGGGTTCGCCTCGGCCCCGACCGCCTCTCCTGCCCTGTCGGCCGACGGCAACATCGTCGCCTTCGAGTCCGACTCGTCGAACCTGGTGGCCGGCGACACCAACGGCGTGACCGACATCTTCGTCCGGGACCGTGGCGCCGGCCACACCGAGCGGGTCAGCGTCGCGTCCGACGGAACGCAGGCCACCGCCGGAAGCTTCCGGCCCGGCATCAGCGGCGACGGTCGGTTCGTGGTGTTCGCCTCGGCCGCCAGCAACCTCCTGCCGGGGGGAGGCGACAGCAACG
>JAUZEY010000233.1 GCA_030838785.1 Actinomycetota bacterium
GGCCAGCAGGTGCCGGTTGATCGGGACCACGTGGAGGCCCGTCCGCATGGCGGCCCAGAAGACGGTGAAGACGGCCGGTTCGTTGCCGAGGACGAAGGCGACCCGGTCGTCGCGGCGCAGCCCGGCCCGGCGCAGGGCCCGGGCGAGGCGGTTGGCGGCGGCGTCGAGTTCGGCGTAGGTGATCCGCCCGGTCGGGCGCGCTCCGCCCTGTCCGGGACCGGCGGCGTCGACGATGACGACCGCCTCGGCGTCCGGCCGGCGGGCGGCCCAGCGGCCAAGGTCGGCTGCCTCCCGGGGGGGCACCCCCCCGCCCCCGGGGTTCACTCCCTGGTGGCGCGGAGGATCTCCCGGGCGGCGGTCCGCCCGCTCCAGCCGTTGAGGGTGGCCAGGGGGTGGGCGCCGGCGCCGGTGTGCCACAGGCCCGGGATCGGCATCTTGTAGCCGGCCAGCGACGGGGTCGGGCGCCACGGCCCGAACTGCGACAGGGTCATGTCCACGTGGAACAGATTGCCCTTGTGGACGGGCGAGAACGAACTGAGGTCCTGGGGGCTGATGGCGGTGGCGCCGATGACGGAGTCGCGGGTGCCGGGGGCGTACCGCTCGAAGATCTGGAGGCAGCGGTCGAGGTGCTTCTCCTTCTCGGTGGCCCAGTCGGCACCGTCGCGCAGCTCGTAGGGCACCGCCGGCAGGTACACGTAGAGGGAGTCGCCTTCGCTGCCCGGCGGGACGAGCGTGCGGTCGAGGACGCTCGGCGCCGAGATCCACAGCGGGATCTCCTCGGCCAGCTCCCCCCGCATGGTGGCGTTGACCGAGCGGCGCACGTAGTCGATCGACGGGGCGATGAGCATGACGCTGCCCAGCAGGGCGTCGTTCGGCCCGTGGCGGGCCAGCTGGGGCCGGCGGGCGAGCGCGACGTCGCCCTTGAAGCCGGAGATGTTGTTGTGGAGGACGCCCATCCCCCGGATCTCGTCGTCGACCACGTCGGGGACGGCACCCGGGGGAACCAGCTTCTTCAGCAGGGTGTAGGGGTCGAGGGCGGCGACGATCTCGCCGGCCCGGATGGTCTCGCCGGTGAGGGTGACGACGCCCGTCGCCCGGTCGCCGGAGAGGAGGATCTCGGCCACCGGGGCGCCGGTGCGGATCTCCACGCCGGCGGCGGTGGCGGCGTCGGACAGCGCCTGGGTGAAGGCGCCGTTGCCGCCGACGGGCCGGCGGGCGCCCCAGTGGTGCATGACGGCCATGACCGACAGCACGATGCCCGAGCCCGGTTCGTCGAGGGACCCCATCGACGCCACCGAGTAGCAGGCCAGCGCCGCCTTCACCTCCTCCCGGGTGAACCACTCCTCGATGACCGCTCCCGGCGACGACATGAGGATCCGGAGGGCGGTGCCCATGCTCTTGCGGGTCTTGGCCAGCCGCTTGGCCAGCTCGAGGACGGTGCCCGGCGCCACCCGCTTGGGGTGCCCCTGGAGGTAGGGGGCGGCGGTGTACCAGAAGTCCCGCATGGCCACCACGAAGCGGTCGTAGCGGAGGGCGTCGCGGCGGGAGAGCCTGCGGATCTCCTCGACGGTGCGGGTGTGATCGCGCCAGAAGGCGATGGCCGCGCCCTCGGGCGGGAGGTAGCTGTAGAAAGGGTCGGGCGTGATCCATCGGAGCCCGAAGCGGGCGAGGCCGAGGTCGTCGACGACCGACGGGGGGATGTTGGTCACGACGTGGTCCATCGACGTCGGGTTCATCTTGAACCCCGGCGCCTCGGGGACCGTCTCCTCGGTGGTGCAGAAGCCGCCGACGATGTCCCGGGCCTCGAGCACGACCACCCGCTTGCCGGCCTTGGCCAGGAAGGCGGCGCAGACCAACCCGTTGTGCCCCCCGCCCACCACCGCCACGTCGTAGCTCACGGCGAACCTCCTCCCACGTGCCGGTGGAGTATACCCATTGTCGACTGACTGCTCATTCGCTTATTGTCCGAGGATGGCCAGCACTCTCACCGTCCGGCTGTTCGAACTCCTCTGCCTCACGCTCTTCGTCGCCGGGCTGCTGTGGGTCCGGCGAACGGGCCATCCCGTCTATGCCGGCGTCTATCTCGGGTCGACGCTGCTGTTCGGCTTCGACTGGATCTTCAACTCCAACTGGCTCTTCCGGGTGGAGTTCGACCCCAAGTTCATCGACGTGTGGCGCATGCAGGGGGTGAGCGAACCCCTGGCCATGGCGCTCAACTATGCGTTCTACTTCGGAGCGCCTGTGCTCCTGCTCGTCCATTTCCGGGAGAGGCTCGACCGCCGCTTCGGCCCGCGGGGCTACCTCGTCGTCTTCCTCCTCGGGGCTGCGGCGTTGCCGGTCTTCGAGATCCCGATGGTGCGGTGGCTCAAGCTCTGGCACTACTACCAGAAGCCCGGCTTCCTCCTCGGCGGTGTGCCGTGGTCGAACATCTGGTTCTCCGGCCTGCTGACCGTGACCTGTTACATGGGCGCCCGCCTCGCCGTCCGCTGGGCCTCCCCCGCTCGCGTCCCCGCCGCGGTCGGCCCCGGCACCATGGCTGCGCCGACGCCACTCACGTTCGAGGACCGGGCGAAGGGGCTCCTCGTCGGCGCCGCCTCGGTCTGGGGCGCCTTCTACGTCTCCCTGCTGGTCCAGATCGTGTGGTACGCCGTCACCCAGCCCTGGGTCCCGACCAACAAGCCCTTCTGAGCTACCGGCCGGTGAAGGTCGGCTTGCGCCGGTCGAGGAAGGCTCGGACGCCTTCGTTGTGGTCCTTGGAGTCCATGAGGACGTTCTGGGCCAGCATCTCCAGGGTGTGTCCGGAGGTCATGTCGGTGTCGACGCAGGCCCGGAGAACCGCCTTGGCCATGCCCAGCGCCAGGGGTGCCTTCTTGGCCAGCTTCTGGGCCAGCCGCAGCGCTTCGGGGATCAGCTGGTCGTCGTCCACGACCTTCCACACCATGCCGTAGCGCGCCGCCTCCTCGGCCGACATCAGGTCGCCGAGCATGACCATCTCCTTGGCCCGGGCCAGGCCGACGAGCTTGACGATGCGGGAGCAGCCGCCGGAGGCCGGGATGAGCCCGATGTTGGCCTCGGGGAAGCCGATGCGGGCGGAGCGGGCCATGATCCGGAAGTCGGACGCCATGCAGATCTCGAGGCCCTCCCCCACGGCCGTCCCGTTGATGGCCGAGATCACCGGCTTCGGCAGCGTCTCGAGCGCCAGCAGGTCGGCCTTGGCCGCGAACTGGAAGTACATCGGCGGGAGCTCGGCCTGCTGGGCGAACTGGTCCTCGAACTGGGCCATGTCGGCACCGGCCGAGAACGCCTTGTCGCCCTGGCCGGTGAAGATGACGGCCCGGATCCCGGGGTCGGCGGCGACCTCGGCCATGGCGTCGCGGATCTCGTCGAGCATGGCGATCGTGACCGGGTTCATCGGCGGCCGGTTCAGCGTGATGAGCACGATGCCCGGCTCCGGCTCGTCCCACAGCAGGGTCTCGAACTTCCGCATACTCCGACCTCCACCACCTTGAAGGGTTGACCGGCCAACAATAGACTGCCTTACAGACTGAGCGTTCGTTCAACCGGGGGGTCCTCAGAATGCTGTCCCACTTCCCGCAGCCGCCGCAGGGCATGCACATGAACACCACCGCCCAGGCCATCTTCACGATCGGCCAGGTGGTGCCCTGCCTGGTATTCGCCTTCATCGCCGGGCGGATGTGGCGGCGGGAGCGCTCCCCCATCGCCGCGCTGTTCATGGTCGGCGGCGCGCTGGCCATGTTCATGGAGCCGATCGTCGACGTGCTGGGCCAGGTGTGGTTCCCCCGCAACGGGCAGTGGCGCCTGTTCGAGACCTGGGGCCGGCCGATCCCCTGGTTCATCGTCGTCTACATCTGGTACGTCGGCGGCCAGGCATTCATCGCCTACCGCCAGCTCGAGAAGGGCGGCCGGGGCCACGACATCTGGAAGCTGTACGGAATCTTCTTCCTGGCCAATGTGATCTGCGAGACGCCCGGCCTCTACATGAACCTCTACGCCTACTACGGCCACCAGCCGCTGAACTTCTTCCGGCTCCCGCTGTGGTGGCCGGCGGTCAACGCCGCCATGCCGATCCTGGCCGGCACGCTGGTCTTCCTGCTCCGGCCCTACCTGCAGGGTTGGCGGGTCCTGGCCGTGATCCTGCTCATCCCGGCCGCCGACGGCATGGCCAACGCCGCCGTCGCCTGGCCGACCTGGAACGCGCTCAACACCCGGCTCCCGGCCGCCGTCGTGTGGGCCGCCGGCTGCCTGACCGTGGCCCTGGCCACCCTGATGATCCACTTCATCGCCCTGGTCGCCGACGCCAAGAACGCCAGCCGTGCCGCCCCACCCACGGCCGCGGCGGCCAAGACCAACGGGCGCAAGGGCCAAGTCCCCGCCGCCGTCTGAACCCGGATCGTTTCGGGGTCCCGCACCGCAGCGCACCGCCGGGGCTCCGGCCCATCGGGCTAGCCAGGGGGGAAGTAGTCGAGGACGTGGTCGGTGGGGGCGTACTCGAGGTCGGCCTTGGTGTCGACGGCGATGATGAGGTTGGTGACGGGGACCGCGCCCCAGGGATAGCGGTCGCCGGAGGAGGTGAACTCGAGCGAGAACTTGGCCCGGGTGGGGTCGCGCAGGGCGAAGGCCCGGTTGACCTGGATGAGGCGGACGGGCTCCTGCTGGTCGGCGGTGGAGAAGCGGGGCGGCACCCGGGCGGTCAGCTCGCCGTCGATCACGAGGCGCTCGGCCTCGGCGCCCTGGATCCCCGTCA
>JAUZEY010000238.1 GCA_030838785.1 Actinomycetota bacterium
GAGCGGGAAGCAGTCCAACTGCTGGACTCTCAGGGGCACACCCGGCCGAGGTGAGCGCACAGAACCGGCGACCGGGAGCGGAGGGGTCCCGATCCCGGCGGCGCGTAATCGCTCACAGCGGCCGCCCAGATAACGGGCTCCGATCAACCGGCGACGGGTCAGCGACCACGCCCACATGCGGCTACGTCAGCTACCCCGCTGGTCGGATAACCGCGCCGTATCGCTCGGAGTGGGGCCCGTGGATCCGAGCGCGTCAAAGCGGAGGCGGGCCAAGTTTCCAAGCGACCCTTCTGAGCGGGCCTGGTCAGGTACCGGCCGATGGCCCGTCAGGGGCGCCGTAGGTGACGAGCACGGACCGTTCGACGAGCTCGGACAGGTTGGGGATCCCGGCTTCTTCGGCCAGCTGGGCGATCGCCGCCGCCTGGGAGGTGGTGGCGGTGAACTGGCGGGACCGGGCCCTGCCTTCGACGATGAGCCGGCGAGACCGGGGCGGTCGGGCCAGCGGGTCGTCGTCGATCGGGGGGCGCCCGGAGATGAGGGTGGGGCGGGCGGCGCGGAGGGCGTTGATGATCAGTTCGCCGTAGCTGGTGCCGGGCTGTTCGGCGCGGGCGGTGTCGAGCAGGGCGCAGGCCGCGCCCGACAGTGTGGTGTGGATCTGGCGGGATCCGACGGACCGTTCGAGGCCGGGAAGCCGTTCGTCCGCTCCGGCCGCGGCCGACGGGGTGGGCTCCCCCACCGGCTGCTCATCGTCGGTGACGGCGGGTGGCGCCGCCCCGGTGGCGTGGGCCGGTTCGGGACCGGGGGGGGTGGCCACCACCGCCAGCGGAGTGCGGGACGGGACCGGCGCCGCCAGGACGTCGGGGTCGGGCGGCTCGCCGATCGGGGGCCGTTCGGCCGGCTGCCGGCGGCGGCGGGGATCGAAGGCCGGCTTCGCCTGGGCGGTCATCGGCCCGCCTCGGCGACGGCCGCCATCGTGGCCCGGGTGGCGTCGAGGCGGGTGCGGAACCGGTCGTTGACGGTGGAGATGACGGCGGCGTAGTCGTCGGCCAGGCCCCGGGCCCCGTCGACGTTGAGGGACGGGGGCTGTTGCCCGTCGCGGGTGCGGAGCCATTCGAAGCGGCGGCGGCGGGCCTCCTCGGCGATCCGTTCGTGTTCGATGGCGACGCGCCCGAGTCGGAGCATCTCCTCCGCCGCGTCGGTGTGGCGGATCCACGGTTCGAACACCTCGACGTCGGGGGCGTCCATGTCGGTGAGCAGCCCGGCGAGGTCGGCCCGCCCTTCGGCCATGCGCCGTGTCGCCCCCCGCCGGTATTTGCCGACGGCGACGCCGAGCACCTCGAGCTCGGGGTTCTGGCGGGCCTGGATCTCGGCCACGTGGTTGAGGGCGTGGGCGACACCGTCGATCTGGAGGTCGCCGGGTTCGGCCGGGATGACCACGAAGCGCACCGTGGACAGGGCGACGACGTGGAGCAGCGACCAGGTGGGCGGCAGGTCGACGAGGATCAGGTGGTATTTCGAGGCGATCGGGATGAGGATCTCGTCCAGCGCCGCCGAGACCGGCTGGCCCTGCATGGCCCGCAGGCCGAGGAGGTCGAGGAGCTCACCGGCGGCCGGTCCGCCGGGCAGGGCGTCGAGTCCGGCGCGGCCCCCGACGTCGCGGAGCACGGTGGGCACCCGCCGGTCCTTGAACGCCGCCAGCAGTTCCGCTCCCCCGTCGTCGGCGCCGCCGTGGCGGGCGTCGAAACCGAGGAGGCGGGCCATGTTGCCCTGCGGGTCGAGGTCGACGACCAGGACCCGCCACCCGCCGGCGGCGTTCATGACGGCGTGGTTGGCGCAGTGGGTGGACTTCCCCACCCCGCCCTTCGTGGCGTACCAGGTCAGCGCCTGAGGGATCACCGAAGGCTCCTCGTCTCGTTCCGGTCCGGTCCCCTACCCCGCTCTACCCACCCACGATGTTACGGATGTTGCCGCCGTGCGCGGTGGATACCGGTGTGACGACGGTGCGGTGCCGGTGTGGGACAGAGGGGCGCCCGCCGCTTTCCCGCCACGACCCCGCGGCGCCGGCGTGCGGGCACCGTCACGGTGACGGCAGCCCAGCGCGGTGGCACCGCCGCTCCCCCGCCACCGACCCGTGGCCGCCGCGCCCCCGCTCCGCCACGCAGGCGCCGCCGCACCGGGAACGCACCGCCGACCGGGCGCGGCTGTGGCGGGGCGCCGTCGGGAGCGTCGCGGCGCCGGCCCGGTCCGGCGGCGCGACGCTGACGGTCCGACCCCGCCACCTCCCCGCTCGACCGGCGCGCCCGCGCCGGGGGCGTCGCGCCACCGGCGCGCTACCGCTCCGGGTGAGCACCGCCGCCCGGCCGGTGGGTGGACGCCACGCCGGCGCTGCGTCGGCGCGGTGTCGGCGGTCCCCGCCCGCGACGGACGCGCTTCGGTGACGCGGGCGCATCGCTACGGCGCCGGGGACGTCGTGGTACGCCACCGCGGCCGGGCCGTTCGCCTCCCGTCACCGCACCGTTAGGCCACCGGCTGCGTCGCGGTGGCACACCGCGGGCGCGCTGGGGCGAGAACGCCGCCGCGGACCGGGGGAGGGTCCGACGGTCGTCGAGCGGTGGTATCGACGGAGCGGTCAGGGCCGAGCCGGGCGAGGCCCGAGGGCAGCGGGGAGCGGGGGAGCGGGGGAGCGGCGGCCCCACGGGACCGGGCGAGCCGAGTCGAGGTGCGCCGGGCTGGAACGGGCCGCCCGCCGGGGCTCGCCGGGGCAATGGCGCTGGCAAATACCCGCGGTGCCCCGACCGGGACG
>JAUZEY010000254.1 GCA_030838785.1 Actinomycetota bacterium
CGGCACCGCGATCGCCAATGCCGAGAGCCAGGCGCAGCTGACCGGCTCGCGGGCCCGGATCGTGGCTGCCGCCGACCAGGCCCGGAGCCGCATCGAGCGGGATCTGCACGACGGAGCCCAGCAGCGGCTGGTCTCCCTCGCCCTGGGGCTGCGCACCGCCCGGGCGGCGATACCGCCCGAGGCCGGCGAGCTGGCGGCAAGGCTGGACGGCCTGGCCGCCGACGCCACCAGCGCCCTGGAGGAGCTGTGCGATCTCGCCCGCGGCATCCACCCGGGGGTCCTCGCCCGGGGCGGGCTCCGCCCGGCGCTCAAGGCGCTCGCCCGCCGCTGGACCGTCCCCGTCGATCTGGATGTACGAGTCGACGGCCGACTACCGGACCAGATCGAGATCTCGGTCTACTGCGTCATCTCCGAAGCCCTGACCAACGTGGCCAAGCACGCCTACGCCTCGATCGTCCACGTCGAGGTCGACACCGTCGAAGACGACCACGGTCCCGTCCTGCGGGTCCATGTCGGCGACGACGGCCGCGGCGGAGCCGACCCTGCCCGGGGGTCCGGCCTGGTCGGGCTCAAAGACCGGGTCGAGGCCCTCGGCGGCCGGATCGCGGTACACAGCGAGCCGGGCTCGGGCACGTCGCTCTCGGTCAAGTTGCCCCTTCCGGAACCCGGCGCCGCCCTCCTCGGCTGACTGGAGAGGAAGCGGCCCTAGGCGGACAAGGTCTCAGGCCCGCGATGCGGGCTGGAACAGCTCGATCAGGTTGCCGTCGGGGTCCTGGGCAAGGATCTGTGAGCCGCCGGGTCCGGTCACGATGTCGTTGCGGAAGCGGACGCCGCCTTTTCGGAGCCGGTCGACGTCGCCGGCGAGATCGTCGGTGACGAAGTGGATCCGGTTCCAGCCGCCCGGCCCTGGACGGGCACCGTCGACCATGGGCCGGCCGGCCGAGCTGGCCGGCCCGCTCAGCAGCAGCCGCAGGCTTCCGCGGGTCACGTCGGCGAAGGCAGGTAGGACGCTGGTGCGCACCGTGAATCCGAAGTGGTTGGTGTAAAAGTCGATGGCGGCGGCAACGTCATCGACCATGTAGCGCACGTTGACCGTGTCCTCACGCAGCATGAGCCTGGCCTCCTTCGGTTGTCGAAAGTCGGGGCGATCCAGGGGTCGGCGGGGCAAATCCGCTCACCTCCACCGTTCCACATGCTCGGGCCCGGACGCGACTCACCGCCTGCGGCGGGCTCGTGTTGACCGGCTGGGGACGGTCACGGAGCTCACACCGAGGCGGTGAGTAAACCCTGCGATTGCGGAGTCGCAGGAGGCACGTCCATCACGATACGGAATCCCACCGCCGGGCAACATCCCGCCACCCGGCATCTCGAGGGTGGGGCCAGCCCCCCTCGGCACCTACCATGGGCGCCCATGAAGTTCGGCGTGTCGATGTTCCCGACCGACTACGGGATCGACGTGACCCGATACGGCCGGGCCGTCGAGGAGCGCGGCTTCGAGTCGGTGTTCTTTCCCGAGCACACGCACATCCCCGTCAGCCGCCGCAGCCCCTGGCCCGGCGGCCCCAACCTTCCCGAGCACTACCGCCACACCCTGGATCCCTTTGCCGCCCTCGCCGCCGTGGCCGCCGTCACCGACCGGATCCGCATCGGGACGGGGATCTGCCTCGTCGTCCAGCGGGACCCGATCACGCTGGCCAAGGAGGTGGCCACCCTCGATCTCCTCTCCGGCGGCCGCTTCCTGTTCGGGATCGGGGGCGGATGGAACCGGGAGGAGATGGAGAACCACGGGACGGACCCGGCCCGCCGATTCCGGGTGATGCGGGAGCGCGTCCTGGCCATGGAGACGATCTGGGCGTCGGAGGTGGCCGAGTTCCACGGCGAGTTCGTCGACTTCGACCCCATCTGGCAGTGGCCGAAACCGGTGCAGCAACCCCGTCCTCCCGTCCTCGTGGCCGGCAACGGCACCGGGACGATCGACCGCGTCCTCGAATACGGCGACGGCTGGCTCCCCATGCCGAACCGGGGGCCGGTGTCGCTGGCCGACGGGATGGCGCAGCTCCGCCGCCGGGCGGAGGAGGTCGGCCGGGCCACGCCGCCGGTGACGGTCTTCGGGATCGACTCGGACCCGGTGGCCATCGAGGGGTTCATCGCCGCCGGCGTGGAGCGCTGCCTGTTCCGTCTCTCCAGCGGCTCGGAGGACGAGGTCCTGTCCGAACTCGACGAGCAGGCCAAGTTGATCACCCGGTTCTCCTAGCTGCAGGGCGAGCAGGAGCTCTGCGGGGTCAGACGACGGCGGGGACGGCGAGGCCGACCGCGGCCGCCACCGCGCCCAGGAGCACCGTCAGTCCGAGGTTGGCCAACGCCTCGGCGAGATCACCTTCCTCGAGAAGGCGGACGGTCTCGTAGGTGAACGTCGAGAAGGTCGTGAAGGCGCCGCAGAACCCCGTCCCGACGACGATCCTCGGCGTGCGGCCGAGGCCGTGATGGAGACCGAGGCCGGTGAGGAGGCCGAGCAGGAACGATCCGCTGACGTTGACGAGGAGAATGCCCCAGGGAAACACGCCGTCGGTGCGCTCGCCGACGGCACCGTCGAGGAGGTAGCGCAGCGGGGCGCCGATCGCGCCGGCGACCACGAAGGCGACCCAGCCGAGCGGGGTCACACCGGCTCCCGACGGCCGGCGGTCAAGGCGCTCATACCGGCTCCGGACGGGCTCGGCCGGCCACGGCCCGGCCCAGCATCAGCCCGCCCGCAGCCGCCGCCAGTCCGGTGCCGAGGCTGGCTCCGGCGTAGGCCAGCGCCACGCCGATATGGCCGTTCCGGAGGAGGAGGTCGGTCTCGACGGCGAAGGTGGAGTACGTCGTGTAGGCCCCGAGGAACCCGGTGGCCAGGAACGGCCGGAGGTGCGGGTCGGCCGGGAAGCGGGCCAGGAGCACGGCCAGCACAAACCCGAGGCCGAAGCTGCCGGAGTTGTTGATCCAGAACGTCCCCCAGGGGAAGGTGCCCGGCGTGACGGTGACGGCCAGGGCGATCCCGTACCGGGCCGGCGCCCCCAGCGCCCCACCGGCGGCCACCGCCGCCAGCACGCCGGGACGCCACTCCGGCTTCGCCCTCGGCTGCTCCGGTTGGATCTCGTCGGGGTGGGAATCCACTGGGCTCCTCCGTCGACCGCGTCATTCAGGTCGGTAGGAGCCATCAGCCTGTTCGGGCGGTTTCGGCGAGCCCCATCGCCGCGGGACAGGGTAGCGCGGCCCCGGATCCCTCCTGAATGGGACGAATCTGATCCCCAGTTCGAACTAGTCGTAACTAGTCCCGGGCCCCGGGCGTTCACCTCTATACGGAACATGCGCGGCCGTACAGGGGAGCCCGACGACTCATGGATCGATCCAACGACACCGACGCGAACCCGGCGGCGACGCCGCCGGTCTTCGTCGACGACACCGGCCGGCGCCGGGCGCTCGTGCGCCGGGCCGGGCGACTCGTGGCGCTGGGCTTCGTCGGTTACCTGGCCCTGCTGGCGGCGGGCTTCGCCCGCGACCCGAGGCTCGGGGCGATCGGGCTTCCGACCTTCGGCCTGCCCGGCCTGGTGCACTCGGCGTCGCCGCCGGCCGTCCTCGGCGAGTCGTCGGCTCGGACCGGCTCCGACGCCCTGGAAGCGGCCGGGACGAACGCGCCGACCTCGAGCTCCTCGAAGGCACCCGGCGCCGGCAACGCCGCCCGGAGTGCGACCCCCGGCGCGACCGGCGGCGGCCGTCCCGGCGCCGACCCGACGAGCGGAACCGGCGGGGCCGGCGATCCGTCCGGCAACGGCTCCGCCTCCGGTCCGGTGTCCGCCGGGCCGACGACCCCGACCTCCTCCACGAAGACCACCGGCCCGGCGTCCTCGTCCGGGCACGCCGGCTCCAACGGGTCGTCTCCGACCACGTCGACGTCGACCACCACGACGAGCACCACGACGACGACCACCGTGCCGCCCGGGCCGGGCAACTCCGGCACCTCCGGCTCCGGCACCTCCGGTAAGGGCCCGGCCGGGAGCGGCCCTCCCGGTCAGCTCCGCAAGACCACGACCACGACCGCCGCCGGGCAGGGCTGATGAGGACGCCGACGCTCCCGGGTCGCACCCCGGCGCCGGCCGCGCCCGCCACCCCCGGTCGGCCGCCCCGGCCCCGACGCTCGTCCCGCCTGCCGAAGTCCCGCTGGGTCGCGCTCGTCGCCATGCTGGCGGCGCTGGCCATGGCCCTCCTCGTCGACGGGTTCGCCCGTCACGAGGTCGGCCGGTCGTCGACCGTCCCGGCCGGCGGGCCGGCCGCCACCCCCGCCGCCCCCGGCCTCGACACCGCCGGACCCGTCCTCGACCTCGGCGGGCCCCAACCCCGGTCGGCGCCGCTGCCGGACAAGACGGTGGCCCTCACCTTCGACGACGGCCCCGACCCGAAGTGGACGCCGGCCATCCTCGACGTCCTCCGCCGCCACGGTGTCCCGGCCACCTTCTTCGTCGTCGGCGCCGAGGCGGCGCGGCATCCCGAGCTCGTCCGGGCCGAACTGGCCGCCGGCCACGAGATCGGCGCCCACACCTTCACCCACACCGACCTGGGGACGGTGTCGCCCACCCGGGCCACCGTCGAGCTGAGCCTCACCCAGAGCGCCCTGGCCGGCGCGGCCGGGATCAGCACCCACCTCCTCCGGCTGCCCTACTCCTCGGAGACGGTCGACCTCAGCTCCCCCGAACTGGCCGCCGCCCGCCGGGCCGGTGACCTCGGCTACCTCCTGGTCTTCGCCACCCAGGACCCGGAGGACTGGCGCCAGCCCGGCGCCGGGACCATCGTGGCCCGCAGCACCCCGCCGCTCGGGCAGGGCGGCATCGTCCTCCTCCACGACGCCGGCGGTGACCGGAGCCAGACCGTCGAAGCCGTCGACCGGCTCATCACCAAGCTCCAGGGCCAGGGATACCGCTTCACCACCGTGTCCGGCCTGGCCGGGCTTCCCCCCGGCGCGGCGGTGAAGCCGGTCGGGCGGCTGGCCCGCCTCCAGGGCCTCGCCCTGCTGTTGGCCCTCCGGCTGGCGGCGGACCTGACGAAGACGTTCATCCTTCTCGTCATCCCGCTCACCGTCCTGACCCTGCTCCGGAGCCTGGCGGTTGTCGTCCTGGCCCGGCGCCAGGTCCGCCTGACCCGGCCGGCGCCGGCGCTGACGTTCTTCCCGCCGGTCAGCATCATCGTCCCGGCCTACAACGAAGAGGTCGGGATCGCCGCCGCCGTCCTCTCCCTGGCCGGAAACGACTACCCGACCCTGGAGGTCATCGTCGTCGACGACGGCTCGACCGACGGCACCTCGGCCGCGGTGGCCGCCATCGGCGACCCCCGGGTGACGCTGATCCGCCAGCCCAACGCCGGGAAGCCGGCCGCCCTCAACACCGGGATCGCCGCCGCCCGCCACGACATCGTCGTCATGGTCGACGGCGACACCATCTTCGAGCCCGACACCATCCGCCACCTCGTGGCCCCGATGGCCGACCCGACGGTGGGGGCGGTGGCCGGCAACACGAAGGTCGGGAACCGCCGGGGCCTGCTCGGCCGCTGGCAGCACGTCGAGTACGTCATCGGCTGCAACCTCGACCGCCGCATGTACGAGGTCCTCGGCTGCATGCCGACGGTGCCGGGGGCCATCGGGGCCTTCCGGCGCCAGGCGCTGGCCGAGGTCGGCGGCGTCAGCGACGACACCCTGGCCGAGGACACCGACCTCACCATGGCCCTCAACCGGGCCGGCTGGAGAGTGGTCTTCGAGGACCGGGCCCGGGCCTGGACCGAAGCGCCCGCCACCTTCCGCGAGCTGTGGCGGCAGCGTTACCGCTGGTCCTACGGGACGATGCAGGCCATGTGGAAGCACCGGGGCGCCATCCGGGAGCGCAGCACCCTCGGACTCCTCGGGCTGCCGTCCATCCTCTTCACCCAGGTGCTGATCCCGCTGCTGTCGCCCGCCTTCGACGTGTTCGCCATCTACGGGCTCCTGTTCCTCGACCCCGTCCGCATCATCGCCTTCTGGCTCGCCTTCAACGCCATCCAGGTCGGCGTCGGCGTCTACGCCTTCCGGCTCGACGGCGAGTCACCCCGCCCGCTGTGGGCGGCGCCGCTGCAGCAGTTCGTCTACCGCCAGCTGATGTACCTGGTGGTCATCGAGTCGGTGGCCAGCGCCCTCGCCGGCACCCGCCTGCGCTGGCACAAGCTCACGAGGACGGGCGACGTCGTCGTCCACGGCGGCCCGAACAAGGCCGCCGACCCGCAAGCCGCCTGACGCTCGAGCTACCCCTGCGACGCCTCGACGCCGGCCAGTTTCTCCGTGGCGGACTCGAAGGCGTCCATGGCGGCCAGCGCCGCCTTGCGGGCCTGGCCGTGCCGGGCGGCGAGCTCGGCGATGCGGCCGTGGTCGCCGTAGACGTCGGGATCGGCCAGCTGGCGCTCGAGGTCGGTCACGACCGCCTCGGCCTTCTCCCAGGCCCGTTCCGCCTCCCGGACGGCCTTCTTCAGGTCCTTCGTCGCCCGGTGGCGGGCCTCGCGGATCTCCGCCTCGGAGCGGCGATCGTCCCGGCGGCTGGCCCGGCCCGAGGCGGACGGGCCGCCCCCCGGCTCGGGCCGGCGGCCCGCGGGCTCGCCCCGGCGCCCGGCCGGCGTCGACGATCCGAGGGCGACGGCCCCCGACCGGGATCCCGGCACCGCCGACGCCGGACCCAACGTCGGCGTGAGCACCCGCTCGTCGACCCGGTCGTGGAAGCGGGCTGTGCCCCGCCGCACCTCGATGAGGCTGGTGGCCACGGCCCGGATGAGGGCCCGGTCGTGGGTGACGAGCAGGACGGTCCCGGCGTAGGCCCGCAGGGCGTCCTCCAGGAGGTCGCAGCTGGGCAGGTCGAGGTGGTTGGTCGGCTCGTCGAGCACCAGCAGGTTGTGGGGCTCGACCATCAGCTTGCCCAGCGCCAGGCGGGTGCGCTCCCCGCCCGACAGGTCGCCCACCTTCCGCTCGGTGGCGTCGCCGGAGAAGCCGAAGGCGCCGAGGTACGTGCGGAGGTTCTTGCCCGCCTTCTCGGGGACGCTGGCCCGGAACTCGTCCACCACCGACTTCTCCAGGCGCAGCACCTCGACCTGGTGCTGGGCGAAGCGGCCGACCTCGACGTTGGCGCCGAGCGCCACCTGCCCCGACAGGGCCGGGATCTCCCCCAGCAGCAGGCGCAGCAGCGTGGTCTTCCCGGCGCCGTTGGGCCCGACGAGCCCGATGCGCATCCCCCGCTCCACGACGAGGTTCACGTTGCGTAGCACCACGTCGTCGCCGTAGCCGGCCGTGACGTTCTCCAGTTCGGCCACGACCCGCGACGCCCGGGGCGGCTCCGGGAACTGGAAGCGGGCCTTCACCTCCGACAGCGTGGGGACCTCGATGGCGTCGAGCTTCTCCAGCGCCTTGATGCGGCTCTGGACCTGGCGGGCCTTGGTCGCCTTGTAGCGGAACCGTTCCACGAACTTCTCGGCCGCCGCGACCTGGCGGGCCTGGTTGGCCGCCGCCGCCTGGACCTGGGCGATCCGCTCCTCCCGCTGGGCGACGTACTCCACGAACCCGCCCACGAACTCGCTGATCCGGCTGTTGGCCAGCTCCAGCACCCGGTTGGCCACCCCGTCGATGAAGTCGCGGTCGTGGCTGACGAACAGCAGGGCGCCACCGAACGACGCCAGCTGCTCCTCCAGCCAGGCGACGCTGTCGACGTCGAGGTGATTGGTCGGCTCGTCGAGCAGCAGCACGTCGGGCCGGGCCACGAGGATCCGGGCCAGCGCGGCCCGCATCCGCCAGCCCCCCGACAGCTCCGCCAGCGGGCGCACCCGGTCGGCCTCGGTGAACCCGAGCCCGGCCAGGACCCGGTGAGCCTCGGCCTCGACGGCGTAGCCGCCCTGCTGCTCGAAGGCCGTCTGGGCGTCGCCCAGCTCCCGGAGGAGCCGGTCGTGCTCGGCCCCGGTGGTGGCGGCCACGCCGTGCTGGAGCTCTTCGATCCGCTGCGCCAGGTCGACCACCCCACCGGCGCCCCGGAGCGCCTCCTGGAGCGCTGATCCATCCGGCGCCTCCGTGCGGTCCTGGGGGAGGTAGGCGGTGGTCAGGGCGGACGGGCGGGTCACGGTACCGGTGTCGGGCCGCTGCTCCCCCGCCAGGATCTCGAGCAGCGTCGTCTTGCCGGTGCCATTGCCGCCCACCAGCGCCACCCGCCGCCCCGGGCTCAACGTGACGGTGACGTCGGAGAACAGGACGCGCTGGCCGTGCGCCTTGGAGAGGCCGGAACCGGTGAGCACCCCCTCAGGCTAAGGGGCGCACCCCGTCGACCGTGTCCACGACGAGGACGTCGCAGGCGGCGTGGTGCGAGATGTGGTTCGGGATGCTGCCGAGCATGCGGCGGGCGCCCCGCATCCCCCGGTTGCCGACCACGATGAGGTCGGCGTGGACCTCCTCGGCCACG
>JAUZEY010000260.1 GCA_030838785.1 Actinomycetota bacterium
GGTTCCGCCTCTCGGGCCTGCCGAAATCATTGCTGGCCGACACCGGCCCGTAGGAACGGCGGCGCGGCGGGCCGGGGAGTATTGACGGCCCGTCCAGACTGAGCGAAGATTCAGTCACTTTGGTCGAAGGCTCGGGGGGTTGAGCATGCCAAACACCACTCCGTCGGACGGGGCGGGCGCCCGCATCCCTTCCCGGCGGGCGCTCATCGCCGTCGGCGCGGCGGTTGCACTGTCGCTGACCGGTTGCGGGTCGCGGCTGGAGCACGCCCGCCTCGAGGCGACCAACAACGTCTTCAAGAAGGTGGTCGACACGCAGACTCCGGCGGCGGGGACGCCGACGGCGGCGGGCACGGCCACGGACACCAACGTCACCGCCGCTACCGGTGCGGGCGCAGGCGAGGCCGGCACGCCCGGCATCGCCGCCGGCAGTGCCGGCGCCCAGTCGTCGGCGGGCGGCGCCACCGCCAGCCGCGCCGCCACCTCCGGCGCCGCTCCGGGCGTCCGGACCACCGGTGCGGGGTCCTCGACCGCCCCCGGGGGCACCGCCCCCGGCGCGTCGGCGGCCAACGCCGGAACGGCCGCCGGCAAGCCCGGGGCCCCCGCCGGCACCATCCCGGGCGGCCCGGCCGTTCCCGCTCCCGGCGCCGGTGGCGGCCCGAAGTCCGAGATTCTCCTCGGGTCCTTCGGCGCCGAGTCCGGCGTCCTCGGGGCCGTGTCGGGACCGGCCCCGCCGGCGTTGCGGGCGTGGTCGGCGTACATCAACGCCAAGGGCGGCATCAACGGCCACCCCGTCCGGGTCATCCTCGGCGACGACAACGCCGACCCCGCCCGGACCCTGGCCATCGTCCGCCAGATGGTGGAGCAGGACCACGTGATCGCATTCCTGAACGATTACTCGTTCACGTTGTCGGCGGTGACGAAGTACCTGGAGGACAAGCAGATCCCCGACATCGGCAGCATCGGCGGCGATGCCGCCGGGGACCACTCGGCGATGGTCTTCCACCCGCTGGTCGGCCCCGACCGGGGTCAGGCCTGGGGGTTCCTGCTCACGATCAGCACCCAGACCGACAAGAAGAAGCTGGGCCTGATCTACTGCCGGGAGGCGGCCACCTGCGCCGTCCAGATGGCCAGCTTCAAGAAGCTCCTCCCCTGGAACGGTCTCGAGAGCGTGTACGAGGCCCAGGTGTCGCTGGCCCAGCCCGACTACACGGCCGAGATGCTGCAGGCGCAGCGGTCCGGAGCCGAGGTCATCGTGTCGCTGGTCGACTCCGCCAGCGTGGCGCGGCTGGCCCAGTCGGCTCACCGCCAGGGCTACAACCCCATCTTCTCGGGGACCTACAACCTGAACCAGGACCTGATCTACGCCGGCGGCAAGGACGTCGACGGGCTCATCCTCACCTCCCGAACGCCCCCCTGGGACACGTCGCCGAGGATGCAGTTCTACCGCGACGCCATGGACCGCTATCAGCCCAAGGCCTACCGCGGCGACCTCGGCGGCGGCGTGTTCGTGGCCGGGAAGCTGCTGGAGGAGAAGATCGGGCCGCTCATCGGCGAGCCGCCGACCACGGCCCAGATCCTCCAGGGTCTCTACGCCCTCCACAACGAGACGCTGGGCGGTCTCCTCCCTGGCGTGGGCTTCATCCATGGGGAACACTTCACGACCAACCAGTGCGTGGTCCCGGTGAAGCTCTCAGGAGGGAAGTTCGTGGCTCATGACGCAGCCGAATCGTTCGTGTGCGCCCCGGGCTGGAAGCCGGCCGCATGAGCCCGGACATCAGGCTGGATCCGGGGGCGTACGACGGGAGCGGCCTCCGCGCCGTTGGCGTCGTGGTCCGCTTCGGCGGTCTCGTGGCCCTGGGCGGCGTGACGGTGGAGGCCCCCCGGGGCCGCATCACCGGGCTCATCGGGCCCAACGGCGCAGGCAAGACCACGATGTTCAACGTGTGCTGCGGCTTCCAGAAGGCCGACGAGGGCACGGTCACGCTCGACGGGAAGGACATCTCCCACGAGAGCCCGGCCCGCCGGGCCCGCCTCGGCATCGGCCGCACCTTCCAGCGCATGGAGCTGTTCGGCTCGCTGACCGTGCGGGAGAACGTCGAGCTCGCCGCCGAGGCCGCCCACGTCGGCGACGACCCGCTCACCCAGCTGGGAATCGTCGGGGGCCGGGGGAAGGTCCGCAGGGAAGTCAAGGCGACCGCCGACGAGCTCATCCGCGACACCGGCCTGGAGCCCATCCACGACCGGCTGGCGTCGGAGATCTCGGCCGGCCAGGGCCGTCTCGTCGAGCTGGCCCGGGCGCTGGCCCGGGGCCCGAAGCTGCTGCTCCTCGACGAGCCGTCGTCGGGCCTCGACGCCGCCGAGAGCGCCGAGTTCGCCCAGTTGCTCGTCCGCCTCGTCTCCGACCGCGACCTCGGCATCCTCATGGTCGAACACGACATGAGCCTGGTGCTCACGATCTGCCAGTGGATCCACGTCCTCGACTTCGGGAAGCCGCTCATGAACGGGACGCCGCAGCAGGTCCGCACCAGCGAGGAGGTGCGGGCGGCCTACCTGGGTCAGGAAGGTGCTGCCTAGCCGGTATCCAGTGACGGATCCGCTCCATGACCGGAGCGGGCCCGGCACGTTCTGGACGACGGTCAACGCCGCCGAGGCGCTGCCCGGCGTGTCCACGCCGCTCAACTGGAGCTGGTTCGGCGACGCGGTGGAGCGGGCCTTCCGGTGGACGTTCGTCGACATGGGCGTCCTCCACCCGGCGGCGACGGTGGTCTCCGCCTCGGTCGACGACCGGCTCTGGGGTGTGTTCTACGGCCGGGCGGCGGCCAACCTCGACACGTTCCGGCGCCTGGCCGACCTGACGCCGGGCACATCGGGCGACGCCCTGGAGCAGCAGATCTTCGGCACCGTGCGGGAGAACCTCCCGCGCCACGCCTCGAAGCGCCGCTACCCGGTCGTCGCCGCCCGGATGCCCCGCTCGGCGCTGGCCCTGCCCAAGGTCCTGGCCGTCCACCGCCGGGCCGCCGAAGCCTTCTGGCGGGCATCGGTGCTCGAGCCCCCAACCGACGCCGCCGCCGCCCGGGGCTGCTTCGCCGACGCCGCCGCCCGGTTCGAAGCCGTGATGCGGCCCCACACGCTGGCCGCGATGCTGGCCCAGGCGATCTACGAGCAGGCGTCCAAGCTGACGGCGGCGGCCGGCGTCCCGGGCCTCGAGAACCGGCTCATGACCGGCTTCGGCGGCTTCGAGGAGACCCGGCTCATGCGGGAGCTGTGGGCCACCTCCCGGGAACGGCGCAGCCTCGACGACTTCCTGGCCGCCCACGGCTACCACGGCCCGACCGAAGGCGAGATCTCCAGCCGCTCCTGGCGGGAGGACCGGGCGCCGGTCGCCCAGCTGATCGAGACCTACCGCTCGATGGGCGAAGGGTCCGGCCCGGTGGCCGTCGAGGAGGCCCGGGTGGCCGAGCGCGGGACCGCCACCGCCGAGCTGCTGGCGGCCCTGCCCGCCGCCAAGCGGCCCGCCGCCCGGCTGCTGCTCGGCGCCGCCCGGCGCTACATCCCCCTGCGGGAGGTGGGCAAGACCGCCTTCCTCCAGACGCTCGACACGGCCCGGGCGGCGGCCCGGGTGGTGGGCCAGGACCTGGCCCGCCGCGGCGTCGTCGGCGACCCCGACGACGTCTTCTACCTGACGGTGGCCGAGCTGGCCGACCCGACCCTCTCGGACGGGATCAAGGAAGCGGTGACGCTGCGCCGGGAACGGCGCGACGAGTACCTCACGGTGAAGCTGCCCGACTCCTGGACGGGCCAGCCGGAGGCGATCCCCATCACCACCTCCGAGGCGGCCGCCGAGGGGAGCGAGATCACCGGCCTGGCCGTCAGCCCCGGGGTCGCCGAGGGCCGGGCCCGGGTGGTGGTCGACCCCGTGGCCGGCGACCCGCTCCAGCCGGGCGAGATCCTGGTCTGCGAGACGACCGACCCGAGCTGGACGTCGCTGTTCCTGGTCGCCGCCGGTCTCGTCATCGATATCGGCGGCGCCCTCAGCCACGGGGCGATCCTGGCCCGGGAGCTCGGCGTGCCGTGCGTGATCAACAGCCGCATCGGGACCCAGGTGCTGCGGACGGGCGACCTCCTGCGGGTCGACGGCGACGCCGGCCGGGTCGCGGTGCTGAGGAGTGCGCCATGAACGTTGCCGACGGGATGACCGACCCCCTCCACCAGGACAGCGGGCCCGACACCCGCTGGACGACGGTCAACACCGCCGAGGCCCTGCCCGGCGTGCCGACGCCGCTGGGCTGGACACTGTGGAACCACCAGCTGGAGCGGGCCATGCGGGGGGCGTTCTGCGACATCGGCTGCCTGCCCCCGTCGGCCGTCCGGGTGGCGGAGCGGGTCGACGACCGGTACTCGGCCATCTTCTTCGGCCGGTTCACAGCCAACGTCGACCAGATGCGGGCCATGGGCGACCTCATGCCCGGCACGTCGGCTGATGCCCTCGAGCAGCAGCTCCTGGGTGGCGTGGGAGAACCCGGGGGCCGGGGGGTGTCCCCCCGACAACGGCGGCGGGAGCCGCTCGGGACAGCCAAGAGCGCGCCGACCCTGCGCCGCTACCCGGTGGTGGCGGCCAAGATGCCCGTCCGGGCGCTGCGGATCCCGAAGCTGCTGGCCGCCCGCCGGGCCGAGATCGACGCCTGGTGGCGGGCCACGGTGGCGCCGGGGGCCATCCCCGACGGCCGCGCCGCCCGGGCCCGGTTCAAGGCCGCCATCCACCACTACGAGACCGTCATGCGGCCCCACTCGGTCGCCACCATGCTGGCCCAGGCGCTCTACGACCAGGTGTCGAAGCTGGCCGCGGCGGCCGGGAAGCCCGGCCTCGAGACCCGCCTCACCACCGGCTACGGCCAGCTGGAGGAGACGGCCCTCATGGCCGACCTGTGGGCCGTCTCCCGGGACCGCCTGACCCTGGACCGGTTCCTGGCCACGCACGGCTACCACGGCCCGGCCGAAGGCGAGGTCTCCAGCCGCAGCTGGCGGGAGGACCCGGCGCCGCTCGAGGCGCTGCTGGCCACCTACCGGACGATGGACGACTCCGCCGCCCCGACCGCCGTCGAGGGGCAGCGGGTGGCGGAGCGGGAGGCGGCCGCCGCCGAGCTGCTGGCCGGTCTGTCGCCCGTCCGCCGGCCCGGCGCCACGGTCCTCCTCGGCGCGGCCAAGCGCTACATCCCGCTGCGGGAGGTCGGCAAGGCAGCCTTCCTCCAGGCGCTCGACGGCGCCCGGGCCGCGGCCCGGGTGCTGGGCGAGGAGCTGGCCCGGGCCGGCACCGTCGGCGCCCCCGACGACGTCTTCTACCTCACGGTCGACGAGCTCCTGGGAGAGCTGCCCGCCGAGCCGAAGGAGGTCGTCGCCTACCGGCGGGGGAAGCGGGAGGAGTACCTCGGCCTCCGCCTCCCCGACACCTGGACGGGCGTGGCCACCCCGAGCCGGATCGAAGCCTCCGAGGCCGCCGCCACCGGCGACGAGATCAACGGCCTGGCCGTGAGCCCCGGCGTCGTCGAGGGCCGGGCCCGGGTCGTGCTCGACGCCGCCACCACGGAGCTGGAGCCGGGCGAGGTGCTGGTGTGCGAGACGACCGACCCGAGCTGGGCGTCGCTCTTCCTCGTCGCCTCGGCGCTGGTGATCGACATCGGCGGGGCGCTCAGCCACGGCGCCATCGTGGCCCGCGAGCTCGGCGTCCCCTGCGTGATCAACACGAGGCTGGGCACCCGCCGCCTCCGGACCGGCGACCTGCTCCGGGTCGACGGAGGCCGCGGCGTGGTCACGGTACTGGCAGCGGCCGGCTCCTCGTGAGCGACCCGACGAGCCGGTGCACGAAGCCCAGCTTGGCGACGACGGCCGGGCGGAGCACGAACGGGTAGAGGTCGTCCCGGCCCATGCTGCGGTTGACAGCGTTGAGGGCGTAGGTGAGCGGGACCCAGTCGTCGAGGATGTCCTCGAAGCGGTCGTCGGGCTCCAGGTGGGGCGCCGCCATCAGCTCCGGGTCGAGCCCGGGGCCGGTGACCAGCATCCCGAAGGAGGCGGCGGTCTGGAGCGTGTCCCGGATGTGGAGGTAGTGGGCGAACGCCTCGGCCCAGTCCTCCCAGGGATGGGCGGTGGCGTAGGCGCTCACGTAGCGGCTCACCCACTCGGCCGGCGGCCCGCCGTCGTAGTGGCGGCGGAGCGCCTCGGCGTAGTCGGCCCGTTCGTCGTCGAAGAGGGCCCGGAACGACTCCAGCGCCTCCGGGTCGGGCCCGACCAGCACCGTCCAGAAGTAGTGGCCGCTCTCGTGGCGGAGGTGACCGAGCATGGTCCGGTACGGCTCGCCGAGCTCCCGGCGCATCTGCTCCCGGTGGGCGTCGTCGCCCTCGGCCAGGTCGATCGTGACGACACCGTCGGCGTGGCCGGTGACCACCGGCTCCACGGCACTCGACAGCAGGTCGAAGGCGAGGCCCTGCTCCCCGTCGTAGGGCACCACCGGCAGGCCCAGCTCGAGGAGCTGGAACACGAGCCGCCGCTTGGCCGCCTCCGCGGCCCGGAACGCCTCGCCGGTCAGGGAGCCGGCGGTCAGGTCGGCGTCGTGGGGGTGCGTACGGGTCAGGCGGCACGAGAGGCAGAGCCCGCCGGCGTCCTCGCCCGGCGCCAGCAGCCAGTTGCAGCCGGCCAGGACGGCGTTGGCGCACGGCACCCGTCCGGCCGAGGCCACGATCTCGCCGGTGTCGGGGGCGAACCCCAGCGGCGTGCCGCAGGCGAGGCAGGTCTCGGCCTCGAACGGAACGAGCTGGCCGCAACCGGGGCAGGCGAAGGCGCGCATGGCGCTTGTGCTACCCGGGATCGTCGAGCCGAACCACGTCGACGACCACTTCGAGATCGTGCTCGAGGCCCTTGGTGAAGATCACGCCCTTCAGCGGCGGGACGTCGGCGTAGTCCCGCCCCCAGGCCGTCGTGACGTAACGGTCGTCCACGAAGTGCTCGTTGGTGGGATCGACGTCGACCCAGCCGCTCCCGGGGATCCACAGCGCCGCCCAGGCGTGGGAGACGTCGGCGCCCTGCAGGTGCTCCTTGCCCGGCGGGGGCGTGGTCTCCAGGTAGCCGCTGACGTAGCGGGCGGCCAGCCCGAGGGAGCGGAGGCAGCCGATGGCCAGGTGGGCGAAGTCCTGGCAGACCCCTTGCCGGGCCGCCAGCACGTCGTCGACGGTGGTGGTGACCGACGTCGAGCCGGGCTCGTAGTCGAAGTCGTCGTGGATCCGCTGCGCCAGGTCGAGGAGCGCTTCGAGCACCGGCCGCCCGGGTGCGAAGGACGGCCCGGCGTAGTCGGCCAGCCCGGGCGACGCCGCCACCAGCGGCGAGTCGAGGAGGAATTCGATCGGTTCCCATCCGTCGTCGACGGCCGGCGAGGCGGTCCGGTCCCGCACCTCCTCCCAGCTCGGGGCGTCGAGCAGGCCGAGCCCCCCGCGGTTCACGGCGAGGTCGCTGGTGGTCGTCACCGTCAGGCTCGTGTGCTCGGAGTGGATGGCGTAGAACGCGGCCCGATTCCCGAAGTAGTCGATCCGCTCCCGGAGGTCGTCGGGGGTGGGGTCGATCGCCACCCGGGTCGTGTGGCAGGTCTGCCCGTCGGCCGTCCGGGGCAGGAGGTGCATCTGGCCGTAGCTGGCCGACACCGGTTCCTCGTAGCGGTAGGTCGTGCGGTGGGTCACCCGGTAGTGCGTCACAGGAAGTTCCTCGACGCGCGGGCCGCCCCGGGGTCGGCCGGGGTGAGCATCGACCGTTGCGGCAGCTGTTCGGTGAAGTTGGCGTCGGCGATGGCGTCGGCGGTGGCGTGGAGCCCGTCGATGACCCGGCCGAGGAACCGGGCCAGCTCCGGCCTGCTCCGTCCGCCTCCGTCTCCGTCACCGGATGCCGCCCCGGGCTGCGACCGGGCCAGGACGGCGGTGTCGGCCAGGCGCAGGATCGTCGAGGTCTCGAGGGCGTGCTTCTCGGCCTCCGAGACCCGGGGCCCGCCGGACGCCACCGGCAGGGCCCGGACGTCCTCGAGGAGGAGGTCGAGCTGGTGGGACAACGAGCGGGGGTTGTCGGGGTCGAGGAGGAGGAGGTCGAGCATCGTCTCCAGGTGGGCGTGGCTCCGGTAGCGCCGCCGGTAGGTGATGATGCTCTCGGCCGCCGTGAGCACCGATTCGAGCATCAGGCTCTCGGTTCCGGCGTCGTGCTCGGTGGTCATCGTGCTGCGGAGGAGGGCAGCCAGCTGGGCGCCCCGCTCGATGCGCCGGCCGGCGTCCATGAACCGCCAGCCCGGGTCGCGGACCATGCTCTCGGCGCCGAGGCCGGCCAGGGCGAGGAGGCTGTTGAGCACCTGGCCCAGCGTTCCCCGGCCGAGGGTCGGCTGGTCGAGGAGCTCCCGGTGCAGCCCGGAGATCACGAGCCAGGTGTCGAGCGACAGCTGGTCCCGGACGGTGTAGGCGGCGTCGAGGAGGCGCCGGACCGAGTAGGCGAGCGCGCCGGCCCGCTTGTCGTCGAGAGCCAGCGACTCGAGCTCGGGGCCGGGATCGTCGAGGTCGGGTCCGCCGGGGGTGAAGCCGGGGTGGGTCACCGTGACCTCGGTGAGGGCCACCAGCAGCGCCCGCAGGCAGGCCTTCCCGGCCGGGTTGGTGTCGTGGGCGAAGTCGTTGCGCCGGTCGTGGACGACCCGCATCAGCCGGACGGTGTCCTCGGCCCGCTCGGCGTAGCGCCCCAGCCAGAAGAGGTTCTCCGCCGCCCGGGACGACATCGACCCGCCCGGCTCCACCGCGGCCACGATCCGGCCGCTGTCGAGCCACAGCCCGGTCATCTTCTCCGGTTCGGAGGCCAGGACCCAGGTGTCCTTGGACAGGGCGCCGGTCTGGCTGGAGATGACCGCCTGGCGGCTGGCGGCCACCCGGGTCAGGCCGCCGGTCATGGCCTGGTAGGAGTCGTCCCGGGCCACGCAGAAGGTGCGCAGCACCGACCGGCGGGCCTCCAGGCCGGCGTCGGTCAGCGTGGGGACGGAGGCCAGCGCCAGCTGGGCCTGGCCGACCCAGGCGGACGGGCGCTCTCCGATGCGGTCGGCGACGTCGTCGAGCTCGTGGCGGGCCAGGGTCCACCCGAACACCGCCGCCGCCCCCGCCTCCCGGGTGAGGGGCTTGAGCACCAGGTGCTCGAGGTTGGTCAGGACGTGGTCGAGCCCGGCGGGTTCGCCGCACCACCAGGTGGGGATCGACGGCATCTCCAGCTCGGCGCCGAGGAGCGTCTGGGCCAGTCGGGGCAGGAACGGCAGGAGCCCGGGGTTCTCCAGCACCGAGCTGCCCAGCGTGTTGACCACCGTCACCGTTCCCCGCCGGCAGGCCTCGACGAGGCCGGGGACCCCGAGCTGCGAGTCGGGCCGCAGCTCCAGTGGATCGCAGAAGGCGCTGTCGACCCGGCGGAGGATGACGTCGACCGGCTCCTTGCGGGCCAGGGACCGGACCCAGATCCGCCCGTCCCGGAAGGTGAGGTCGGAGCCCTCGACCAGGGAGTACCCCAGCCGGGAGGCGAGCAGGGCGTGCTCGAAGGCCGTCTCGGCCAGCGGGCCGGGGCTGAGGATCACGATGCGGGGTTCCCGGGTCGACGGCGGCGCCACCGCTTCGAGGCCGGCCCGCAGCGCCCGGAAGAACGGGGCCAGGCGGTGGACCTGGGCGTCGCGGTGCAGGCTGGGGAACACCCGCGACACCACCGATCGGTTCTGGAGGGCGTACCCGGCGCCGGACGGGGTCTGGGCCCGGTCGGCCAGGACCCAGAACTGCCCGTCGCTGTCCCGGGCGACGTCGGCCGCGACATTGAAGAGCTGCTGGCCGCCCGGGATCCGGATCTGGTCGCAGGCCCGGAGGAACCCGCCGTGGGCCAGCACCAGCTCGGGCGGCAGCAGTCGGCGGCGGAGCAGGTCCCGGGGGCCGTAGAGGTCGGTCAGGATCAGGTTCAGCAGCTCGGCCCGCTGGACGACGGCGCTCTCGATGCCGGACCATTCGGCGCTGGTGAGCAGCACCGGCACGGGATCGAGGTTCCACCGGGACGTCGGGCGGGCCGCGCCGTAGACGTTGTAGGTGACGCCGTCGTCGTCGAGGAGGCGGGCCGCCTCCGTCCGACGCCGGCCCAGCTCGTCGACCCCCAGCCCTTCGAGCACGTGGCCGACGTGGGCCCAGTGGGGCCGCAGGACTCCGGTGCGGTCGACCATCTCGTCGTAGCCGGCGACGGGGGGCCGGTAGCCGGCGACCAGGTCGGTGCCGGCGCCGGTGGCGGCCTGGGTCATACGGCCCGGGTCATGGGGAACCGGGGCGGACGCGGCGCAGGTCGAGCGTGGACGGGTGGCCGGGGGCGATCCCCGCCGTGTGGTCGGCCAGCGCCGCCGCCCGCGCCGGGTCGAGCGGCCCGGGCGTGTGCCCGAAGGGGTGGAACCGGCTGGTGCGGCGGGCCTCCGCCTCGTTGGCGTTCACGGGGAACCGATCGTAGGCCCGCCCACCGGGATGGGCCACGTGGTAGGTGCAGCCGCCGACCGAACGGCCGTTCCAGGTGTCGACGAGGTCGAAGACGAGCGGCGTGTGGACGCCGATGGTCGGGTGCAGGCACGACGGCGGCTGCCAGGCCCGGTAGCGCACCCCGGCCACGGCCGTCCCCGGTTGCCCGGTCGGGCTGAGGGGGACGGGGACGCCGTTGCAGGTCAGGACGTGGCGGCCCTCGGTCAGGTTCTGGGCCAGCACCTGGAGGCGTTCCACCGAAGAGTCGACGTGCCGGGCGGTGGCGCCGTCCACCGCTTCCTCGCCGAGTACGGGCCACGGCTCGATGGCCATCCGGAACTCGAGCGCGACGCCGTCGACCGTCACCGAACCGAGCCGGGGGAAGCGGAACTCGAGGAACGGCGCCACCCACGCGGTGTCGAACGGGTAGCCGTGGCGGCGGAGGTCGGCGGCCACCTCGGCGATGTCGGTGCCGACGTACCAGGGGAGCAGGAACCGGTCGTGGAGCGTCGTCCCCCACCGGACCAGCGGCCCCCGATAGGGCTCCCGCCAGCAGCGGGCGACCAGGGCCCGGACGAGCAGTGCCTGCACCAGGCCCATGCGGTGGTGGGGCGGCATCTCGAACGCCCGCAGCTCCACCAGCCCGAGGCGGCCCCGCTCCCCGTCGGGGTCGAACAGCTTGTCGATGCAGAACTCGGCCCGGTGCGTGTTGCCGCTCACGTCGACGAGCAGGTGGCGCAGCAGCCGGTCGACGAGGTAGGGCCGCCGGTCGTCGCGGTCGATGCGGTCGAGCTCGGCGAAGGCGATCTCGAGCTCGTCGAGGCTGTCGTGGCGGGCCTCGTCGACACGGGGCGCCTGGCTGGTCGGGCCGATGAAGCGCCCGGAGAACAGGTAGGACAGCGACGGGTGGTGCTGCCAGTAGGTGATGAGGCTCCGCAGCAGGTCGGGGCGGCGCAACAGCGGGCTGTCGGCCGCCGTCGGCCCGCCCAACGTCATGTGGTTGCCGCCGCCGGTGCCGGTGTGGGTGCCGTCGAGGGCGAACTTCTCCGTCCCGAGCCGGGTCTGGTGGGCCTCCTCGTAGACGGTCGTGACCGTGCCGACCAGCTCCGGCCAGCTGGCCGACGGCTGGACGTTGACCTCGATGACGCCGGGGTCGGGGCTGACGCCGAACTGGCGCAGCCGGGGGTCGGACGGCAGCGGGTAGCCCTCCAGCGCCACCGGCTCTCCGGTGGCGGCGACGGCCGCCTCGACCGCCGCCACCAGCTCCACGGCGTACTCCAGATGGGGGAAGGGCGGGAGGAACACGTGCAGCCGCCCGCCCCGCCGCTCGACGCACAGGGCGGTGGTGGGCGCCTTCGACGGCGGGAGGACCCAGGCCGGGGGAACAGCCGCCGCCTCGGTTCCGGCCAACGCCCCGGTCCCGGCGAACGGGTGGGGGCCCAGGGGGCGCCGGTCCTCGAACGGGGAGCGGTCGGGGGGCAGCGGTTCGGGCTCGGCCACCAGCGACCGCAACGGGAGGCGCAGGCCGAGGGGCGAGTCGCCGGGGACCAGGAAGATGTGCCCCCGGGCCGGTTCCCACCGCGTCGTGGCCCACACGCTGGCCGCCGGGCCCCCGCCGCTCGGGGCCGGGCGGCCGCCGGTGGGGAGGTGGTGGACAGGGATGACCCATCCCGCCGGCGAGCCCGTGGCGGCGTCGAGGCGGCCGGTGATCGCCGTGCGGGCCCGGGCGTCGGCCGGCAGGTCGGGGGGGAGGGAGGCCTCCGTCCACAGTTCGTGGGCGGGGTCCTCGTAGGCCGGGGCGCAGTAGTCGGCGGGAATACCGAGGCGGGCGGCGATGGCCACGGCGAGGTCCCGGGGGGCGTGGTCCTCCGTCCCCCGGGCAAGGTCCTGGGGCGGTTGCCGGGGCCGTCGGGGCGGCGGCGCGGTCGCCTTCGGGTCCCCGTCCTCGTCGGCTTCGTCGTCCTCGTCGTCGATCACGACCGGCGGCGCCGGTTCCGCCAGCAGCGACGGGTCCGTCCACAGCGGTTCCCCGTCGACCCGCCAGTAGACGGCGATGTTCCAGCGGGGGAGCGGCTCCCCGGGGTACCACTTGCCCTGCCCGTAGTGGACGACGGCCCCGGCGAGACCGGGCGTGGTCAGCGCGAAGCGGTCGATCAGGCGTTCGGTGAGGTCGAGGGCCAGGCCGTACTTGGTGGGCCCGTCGGCGGCGGTGTTCCACTCGTCGGCGGACATGTCGTCGACCGACACGAAGGTCGGCTCGCCGCCCAGCGTGAGGCGGACGTCGCCGGCGACGAGATCGGCGTCGACCGCCCGGCCGAGGGTGTCGATGGCCTCCCATTGCGTCTCGGTGTAGGGCAGGGTCACCCGCGGGTCCTCGAACACCCGGCGGACGGAGTTGGAGTAGGAGAAGGCGACGTCGGCCCGCTCGGTCGCCCCCTCGATCGGGGCCGCGCTCATCGGCTCGGGCGTGCAGGCCAGGGGAAGGTGCCCTTCGCCGGCCAGGAGGCCCGAGGTCGGGTCGAGCCCGATCCACCCCGCGCCGGGGACGTAGACCTCGGCCCAGGCGTGCAGGTCGGTGAAATCGTGGGCCGGGCCGGCGGGGCCGTCGAGCGGCGCCGTGTCGGCGGTCAGCTGCACCAGGTAGCCGGACACGAACCGGGCGGCCAGGCCCACCCGGCGGAAGAGCTCGACGAGAAGCCAGGCGCTGTCCCGGCAGGAGCCGACGCGCTTGCCGAGCGTCTGCTCCGGCGTCTGCACCCCGGGCTCGAAGCGGATGGCGTAGTCGACCTCGTGCTGCACCGACCGGTTCAGCTCGACCAGGAAGTCGATGACGGCCATCCCTTCCGGCGGCGGGATGGCCCGGGCGGCAGCCACCCGGTCGTCGAGGAGGGGGCCGGAGGCGCCGGTCTGGAGGTAGGGCGCCAGGTCCCGGGCCAGGGCGGGGTCGTAGGCGAAGGGGAACCGCTCGGCGCTCTCCTCGAGGAAGAAGTCGAACGGGTTGATGACCGTCATGTCGGCCACCAGGTCGACGGTGATCTCGAGCCGGTCGACCGGCTCGGGGAATACCAGGCGGGCCAGGTGGTTCCCGAACGGGTCCTGCTGCCAGTTGATGAAATGGGGCGGCGGCGGCCCGGCCGATCCACCCCTGAGGTCGACGGTGAGCGAGTAGGCGAGGACGGGGGTGCGGCAGTGCGGCGCGGGCCGGAGCCGCACGACGTGGGGGAGGAGCCGGACCGGCCGGTCGAACTCGTAGGTGCTGCGGTGCTCGATGGCGACCTGGATCATCGGACGCCAGGCGCGGCGGAACAGCGGGGATCCCGTGACATGGCAGGAAGGATCCTACGGCGCGGGTATCGGCGGTGTTTCTCCAGCGTGAAGACGTATCGCAGAGGAGCCGGCGCCGCCGGCGCCCCCCGCCGCCGAAAGACGGGATGGAGGCGGGGAACGTCGGGCGCCGGGGTCTCGTCCGGGGCTACGACCGGGAGGCGGCCGCCCGGGTGCGGTTCGTCTCGTCCTCGACGGTCTGGCCGAGCTGGACGGTGCCTTCCTTGATCTGGTCGGCCATGACGTCGACCGCCTGCTTGATGCGCTCGGTGCCCTCCTCGGCGGTGCCCTGCATCGTCTCGGCGAAGCGGCTCACGGCCTGGGCGCTGCCGTCGACGAGGCGCTGCCAGCCCCGGAAGGCGGGGTTCCCCTCAGACCCGACGAGCCCGGCCTGGAGGGCGTCGAGGGTCGAGCCCTGCATCTCGGCCATCATCTGCAGCATCTGCTTGGCGCCGGTCACGGTCAGCGACATCAGCTCCCGGCCGACCCGCTGGCTGACGTCGGTGAAGGTGAGGGCCGTGTCGACGCCCGTCCGCACGGATCGCATCAGGGTCTCCTGGGCGTTGCGGGTGGCCTCCACCCCGAACTGGGCCCCGTCGTCGGGGGCGCCGCCGTTGCGTCGTCGCGTCGGCGTGCTGGTCGTGGTCGCCATCGTTGGCTCCTCTCGTCGGATCGATCTCGTTCGCGCTCGACAAAGTACCCATGCGCTTGTGATCCCAAGCGCAAACGGAGCGTGGCGTCGAGGTGAGCAGCGCCTGACGATTCCGGATCGGGTGAGCCGGTGCCGGTCAGACGGGAGGTTTCGGCTCGCGGGGGAGGCCGAGAATCTTCTCCCCCAGCATGTTGCGCTGGACCTCCGTCGTCCCGCCGCCGATGGTCCAGCCCCGGGAGGCGAGGAGGAGGGTGCCCCAGGGTTCGTCGTCGTCGACCATGGCGTCCGCGCCCCGCAGGAGGGCGGCGGTCTCGAACAGCCGCCGGTTGAGGAGGCCCCACTGCATCCGTTGCGTCCAGGCGGCGGGGGAGGCTGTCGCGTCGGGGGACACCCCCGAACCCCCGGCGCTCCGCACCGCGGCGGCCACCCCCCGGTAGCCGTTGAGGCGGAACAGTTGGGCCGCGATCCAGTCGGACACCGCCCGGTCCCGGTCGGGAGGCCGGACCCCCGCCCGTCCGGCCAGTCCGAGGAGGGCGGAGGCGGCGTGGGCCGTGCTGGCGTGGCGGGAGAGGATGGCGGTGGTGCGCTCGTGGCCGAGGGTGTCGGTGGCCACGGACCAGCCGTCGTCCTGGGGGCCGATCAGGGCGTCGGCCGGCAGGACGACGTCGTCGAGGAAGACCTCGCTGAAGTGGGTCTGGCCGCCCATCTGGCGCAGGCCCCGCACGGTCACACCCGGGGCGTGCATGTCGACGACGAAGCACGACAGGCCCCGGAACCCGGTCGGGGCGTCGCCGGTGCGGGCCAGGAGCAGTCCGAGGTCGGCCACCGGGCCGAGCGACGTCCACACCTTCTGGCCCGACACCACCCACCGGCCGTCGGCCTGCCGGCGGGCCCGGGTCCGGAGGGCGCCGAGGTCGGAGCCGGCCTCCGGCTCGCTGAACAGCTGGCACCAGATCGTCCCGGCCGAGAGGATCTCGGGCAGGAGGGCCTGCTGGGCCGGGGTGCCGTGCCCGATCAGGGTCGGCCCCACCATGTTGAGCCCGATCTGGTTGACCGGCTCGGGGGCGCCCGCCTCCCCGCACGTCACCAGGAACACCGCGTACTCGGCCAGGGTCGCCCCGCGACCGCCGTACTCCTCCGGCCAGTGGACACCGACCCACCCGCCGTCGTGCAGCACTCGCTGCCAGGCCCGGCGGCACTCGAACGCCTCACCCTCGGAACCGGTCGGATCGGCCAGGGGTTCGGCCTTGAACTCCTCGGTCAGATGCCGGTCGAGCCAGGCCCGGAGCTCGTCGCGGAACTCGACCAGTTCGGGTGTCGAGGCCAGGTCGGCCCGGAGCTGCACGGCCCGTCCCTAGCTGGAGTTCCCGCTCGCCCCTGGATCCCGGGATCGAGCGAGCCGCTTGTACTCGTCGCGCTGGATGATGTGGCGCTGGATCTCGTCGGTGCCGCCCCCGAAGCGGAACACTCTGGTGTCGCGGAACATGGCCTCGACGGCCGTGCCCTGCTCGTAGCCGAGCCCGCCGAAGACCTGCATGGCCGTGTCGCAGACCCAGAACATCTGCTCGCCGCAGAAGAGCTTGGCGATCGACGACTCCTCGTTGCAGGCCTCGCTCGCCTCCTCGGGGCCCGTGGTGGCCAGCACCTCGTCGTAGAGGCGGGCGGCCCGCAGCACCAGCAGCCGGCCGGCGTCGATGGTGGTGCGCATCTGGGAGATCTTGTGGGAGACGGCCTGCAGCGCCCGCAGCGGCTTGCCGAACTGGTGGCGCTCGGCGGCGTAGGCCCGGGCCTCCTCGAACGCCCGGGTGCCGCAGCCCAGTGCCCGGGCGGAGATGTCGATCCGCTCCGCGGCGAGGCCGAAGAACATGATCCGCAGGCCCTCGCCGACCGCGCCGAGGCGGAGCGAATCGTCGATGCGGACGTCGTCGAGCCGGACCCTGGTGTGGGACATGCCCCGCACGCCCATCGTCTGCTCCTCGTCGGACGGGTCGACGCCGGGGACGCTGGTGGGGACGATGAACGCCGTGAGCCTGCTCGACAGCGACGCCTCGGGGTCGGTGACGGCGTAGACGAGGATGAAGTCGGCTTCGGCGCCACCGCTGATGTGCTGCTTGAACCCGTTGATCACCCAGGAGTCGCCGTCGCGTACCGCCCGGGTCTGGATGCCGCCGACGTCGGAGCCGGCGGTCGGTTCGCTGATGGCCAGGGCGGTGGTGATCTCCGCCGCGCACAGCGGCCGGAGGAAGCGGTCGATCTGGTCCGGGGTGCCGAACTCTTCGAGCGGTTTCGACACGAAGTTGCCGTTGACCGCCCGGTAGGCGGCCAGGGACGGGATCACCCCGCCCATCTCCTGGGCGATGATCACGCTGTAGCCGAGCCCCTGGCCCTCGCCGCCGTGCTCCTTGGCCACCAGCGTGGCCAGGTAGCCGCCGTCGGCCACGAGGGGCAGGAGGTGCTTGCAGCGGTTCTTGGCGTCGCAGTCGTCGCGCTGGTGCTCGAAGTTCGCCCAGGCGAACTCCCGCACCCGGGCCCGGAAGTCCCGCTCCTCGGGCGACTCGAAGGCGTCGAACCACGTGTGGGGCTCGAGAGGAGTCGCATAGATCTTCTTCACGCTCATAACGCCGATCCTATCTGACCGAACGTTCAATCACAAAGCTGCGTTCTGGGCGTGTCCGGTGAACGCCCGGTCCGCAGGGTGACTGAACCCTCATTCCTTGGGCGGCGCTGTTCCCGTAGACTCTACGGCGACAGGGAGGCACTCCGATGGCGAAGGTGACAGCAGCGAAGACGGGGACCAGGCCCCTTTCCCGGGTGGGCGACGCCGATCTCGTGGAGCGGCGGCGGGCCCAGATCGTGGAGGCGGCCACGCGGCTGGTGGCCCGCCAGGGCTTCGCCAAGACGGTGGTGCGCGACATCGCCGAAGAGGCCAACATCTCCGTCGGCCTCGTCTACGAGTACGTCCGGTCCAAGGAGGACATCCTCTTCCTCATCTACGAGCACTGGTCCCGGGTCTGGGGGGAGGGCCTGGAGAAGGCCATCGCCCGGGGCAAGGATCCGCTCGACCAGCTGCTGTCGGCGGTGTCGTTCCTGGTCGGCACGGCCGACAGGCACACCGACGTGACGCACCTGTTCTACCGGGAGTCGGGCCACCTCTCGGAGTACGGCACCGACCAGGCCAAGCAGACCGAGCGGGAGATGGTCGACCGGTTGACCGCCATCCTGGAGGCGGCGGTGGCGGCCGAGCTCCTCCGGCCCGACATCGACTGCCTGGCCGTGGCCACCTCGCTGATCCTCCTGTCCCACGGCTGGGTGCTGAAGGGCTACCTGCTGCGAAAGGGCCGCACGCCGGCCTCCTACGCCACCTCCCTGGTGGAGACGGCGGTCAACGGCTGGGCCACCCCGGCCGGCCGCAAGGCCTGGGAGCGCCGCCGGGCCTGACAGTTCGGGCCTGAC
>JAUZEY010000279.1 GCA_030838785.1 Actinomycetota bacterium
ATGGACCGCACCGGAGCCACGGTGGAGGACATCGCCCGGGTCTCGGAGAAGAACCGCTGGCACGGGTCGTTCAACCCCCATGCGCAGTTCCGCACCCCGGTCACCGTCGACGAGGTGCTCGCCAGCCGGGTCATCGCCGACCCGCTCCGCCTCCTCATGTGCGCCCCGGTCGGGGACGGCGCCGCCGCCCTCGTCGTCGCCTCCGCCGACTACGCCCGCCGGACGGGGCGGACCGGCGTCGCCGTCGCCGCCTCGGTCATCGCCACCGGCGACCTCGACCCCGGCGCCGGATCACCGTCGGAACGGGCCGCCCGGGCGGCCTATGAGCAGGCCGGCCTCGGCCCCGTCGACGTCGACCTGGCCGAAGTCCACGACGCCTGCGCCCCGGCGGAGCTGTGGATCTACGAAGAGCTCGGGCTCTGCCGCCCCGCCGAGTCGGCCAAGCTGCTCGCCTCCGGTGCCACCCGCCTGGGCGGCCGGGTGCCCGTCAACCCCAGCGGCGGCCTGCTGTCCAAGGGGCACCCCCTCGGTGCCACCGGCTGCGGGCAACTCGTCGAGCTGGCCGACCAGCTCCGCGGCCGCGCTGGCGACCGTCAGGTGCCCGGGGCCCGGGTGGCCCTGGCTCACAACTGTGGCGGCCTCGTCGACGGCGAGGAGGCGGTGGCCGTCGTGACGATCCTCTCGAAAGGAACCTGAGATGTCGGTCATCACGTCCTGCGGCGACCACCACAACGGGGCCCGGGTTGTCCCGAGCGCATCGGCGGCGGTGCAGGAGGCCGTCGCCGCGGTCGCCGCCGGAAGATTCGTGGTCGTGCTCGACGACGCTGATCGGGAGAACGAAGCCGACCTGATCATGGCCGCCGATCACGTCACGCCGGAAGCGCTGGCCTTCATGGTCCGCCACACCAGCGGCCTGGTCTGCGTCGGGATGACCGGGGAACGGCTCGACGAGCTCGAGCTTCCGCTCATGGTGCCGAAGAACAGCGACAGTTTCGGTACCGCCTTCACCGTCTCGGTCGACTACCGGCCGGGGACGACGACGGGGATCTCGGCCGCGGACCGGGCCGCCACCATCCGGGCCCTCGTCGACAACGCCAGCGTCGGCTCGGATTTCACCCGTCCCGGCCATGTGTTCCCCCTCCGGGCCCGCCCCGGCGGTGTGCTCAAGCGGGCCGGCCACACGGAGGCCGCGGTCGACCTGGCCCGCCTCAGCGGTCTCTCGCCGGCCGGCGTGCTCTGCGAGCTGGTGAACGACGACGGCACGATGGCCCGGGGCGAGCACGCCGCCCGGTTCGCCGCCGACTACGGCCTGCCGATCCTGACCGTCGGTGAGCTCATCGCCTACCGGCGGCGATGGGAGAAGCTGGTCGAGCACCGCTCGTCGACGGTGATCAACACGCCCCACGGACGGTTCCTGATGCACACCTACACGGGGCTCCTCGACGGCGCCGAACACCTGGCGTTGGTCCGGGGATACGTGGCCGGCACCGACCCCGTCCTCGTCCGGGTCCATTCGGAGTGCCTCACCGGCGACGTCTTCGGATCGGACTGGTGCCACTGCGGGGCGGAGCTCCGCCACGCCCTGGAACGCGTCGCGGCCGAGAACCGGGGCGTGGTCGTCTACCTGCGCGGTGACGAGAGCCGGGGGGCCGGCGGGGCCCACAGCCCCGGCGACGAGCGCGCCCTCCCGCCGGATTCCCGGGAGTACGGGATCGGCGCCCAGATCCTGGCCGATCTCGGGGTCAAGACGATGCGCCTCCTGACCAACAACCCGGTCAAGTACTCCGGGCTGGGGGGTTTCGGCCTCGACATCGCCGAACGGCTCCCACTGATGGCGGAAACCACGCGGGCGTGATCACGCCGGACATCCCCGTCCGACGGTTCGCCAACGCCTGCTGGTGGCTGCTGCGGGCGCTGACCCACGACGGGATCGTCGAGGCCCTGGTCGATTCCGCCCGGGAGCTGACCGGGGCGGACGCCGCCTTCTTCGCCGGTCGGGACGGCGACGATCTCCGGATCACCGCCGCGTCGGGGCTGTCGAACCCGGACCTGGCCCGGTCGTGGCGCCTCCCCGTCGGCGCGGGCATCACCGGGTGGTGCGTTGCCCACGCCAAGTCGGCCACGATCGGTGACTATGCCACCGACCCCCGGCGCACGAGCCGCGACACGTCGATCGTCGACGGCGAAGGAGTGCGCTCGGGAGTCGTGATCCCCGTCCGGGGGTTCACCGACGTGCTCGGTGCGCTCTGCGTCGTGCACCGGACACCGGTCGACCCCGCCCAGTGGCCCCTGGAGGCCCTCGAACTGCTGGTCCGGCAGGCGGCCAGCCTCGACGTGGTCGTGGTGTTCGAGCTCCAGCGAATGGCGGAGAAGGCGGCGACGTCACCGGCCGAACCGGGGCCGACGATCGAGGTCCTGCCCGGGCTGCTGGCCCGCCGGCTCGCCTCCCGCGCCGGTCTCGGCGGCGGCCTCCAGCTCCTCGCCGAGCGGCTGGCCGGCAGCGTCGTCCTCGCCGGCCCGGACGGGGCGGTGCTGGAACGGGCCGACACGGTGGGGGCGGCGCCGCCCGCCGAGGGGGCCGACGCCGTCCGGACCGACGTCACCGTCGACGCCGGCAGCACGCCGCTGGCTGAGCTGCGCTTCTCCCGGCAACGGCCGTTGCGGTGCGCCGAACGGCGCGTCCTGGAGCAGTGTGCCAGCGTGATCGCCCTGGAGCTGCTCCGGCAGCGCTCGGTCTTCGACGCCGAGGAGCGGCTCGGGTGCGAGCTCTTCCGGGAGCTGGTCGACGGCGGAGTCGAAGACGAGGGAGGGCTGCGCCACCGCGCCTCGCTGCTCGGCCTCAACCTGGGCGTGGCCCGGGCGGTCCTGCGGGTCGGCCGCCACCTCGACTCGGTCAAGCAGGACGGGCGGGCCGGCCTGGGCGACTCCGACGTCGGCCACCTCCTCCGCGCCGCCCGGACCCTGTCGAGAACGGCGGCGGGCTGGATCTCGGCGACGGACGTCGTGCTCGTGGTCGACGTGCCCGGCGCGTCGGAGACGGACGTGCGGCAACTGGCCCGGAAGCTGCTGAGGGCGGCCTCGACGGCCGGGGGAACCCGTTTCGCAGCCGGGATCGGCCGCCTGTGCACGGAGCTCGACGAGTACCCCCGGGCAGCCCGGGAAGCGGAGATGGCGCTGGCGATGGCCCGGGTCCGGCCGTTGCCGAACGAGGTCGTGACCCGGGGGGAACTCGGAATCTGCGCCCTGCTCGTGACCTCGAGCGACGCCGGCGAGCTGGTCAACCTCGTCCTCGGGGTGCTGGCACCGCTGCTGGCGGTCGACACCCGGTCCGGCTCCGACTACGTCCACACGCTGAGCGTCTTCCACGCCTGCGATCGTCACGTCGCCACCGCCGCGCAGCGGCTCCACATCCACGTCAACACGTTGCGGCACCGGCTGCGGAAAATCGAGCAGATCCTCGACATCGACCTCGGCGACGCCGACACCCGCTTCATGCTCGAGTTCGCGCTGCGGGTCCACGAGACGGTACGTCCGGCCGGGGCGGCGTGATGGCCGCCGCGATTGCGGAATTCTCTAGCCGGGGCCGGGCTCGTTGTAAAGAACGACGATGCCGTCGGGGCGGTCCCTCCCTAACGTCTCAGCTGTGACCAGGGTCCAAGTCAACAGATCAAGGAGGCACCCGTCGTGGCTGTAACGACCGAGCATGTGCGGTACCGGCCTGACAATCAACCGCCGGCGAAGGAGAACCCGTCACCGAGCGAGCAGGAGCAGCTCACCCACGCGTTCACCAAGACCCCTTCCGTCTTCCAGCTGCTGAGCACGGTCCGCTCCCGCCGGGTTGGTATGGGCTACCGCTACGAGACCGGTGAGTCCGAGACCCTGAAGTGGAGCCAGAACCGGACGGTCACGAGCGAGAAGGGCCCGCTCTGCTGGAAGTCGCCCCACGAGCCGCACGCGCTGACCGAGCTCGAGACCGCCCTGGTCGCCTGGGCGGCCTGCGGGCCCAACGGCGTCGTGGCCGCCGACCTGCCGGTGACCGGCAACCTCAACACCTTCCTGTGCTGGGCGGGGCGTACGATCCCGGCCCCCTGCAACGACACGGCCGTCGACCTCTTCATCTGCAACGACGAGGGAACCTTCCTCTACCGGCCCAATGCCGAGCGGGCCGCGCCGGTCGAGATCACCAGCGAAGACGACTACTGGAAGATCCTCAACTGGTACCGCGACGGCGTCATCAAGATCTCCGACACCCGTCCGGACATCGGCGCCGACCTCGGCCCCGGCCTGTCGAACCTCACCGGTCCGTGGCAGTACAACATCAACCGGCCCGGCTCGACCTACATCGTCCCGGTCGCCGACCTCGGTTTCGAGTGGTTCAACCTGCTCCTGCCCTTCTTCGAGTACGACCACTTCTACCTGAGCGACCCCGAGACCGGCGAGCCCTGCGGCACGCAGGAATTCGTCAAGCCCGGCATGCTCGAAGTGCCGTGCCCCGTCCCGGTCTACGACCAGCTGCTGCTCATGGCCACCCCCGGCCACCAGGTGGGGGCCCTGATCCAGAACATCCGGCTCGCCGCCGAGGCGACCGGGCTCGGCGCCTGGGTCTTCTGCGGCACGTTCAGCGATCTCGTCCTGGGCGGCTACCCCGACATCGCCAAGGGCCTCGGGTTCAAGTACCTCGACCGTGACCCGGCCAAGAACCCGTCCAAGGTCATGACCGGCTACGGGCTCCCCGGGATCAAGGAGGCGATGGTCGTCCCGTCGCCGCAGTACCCGACGCCCGAGTCGGCGATGACCGAGGTCTACGAGATGCGGTTCCGGCGCGGGGCCCACTTCGCCAAGGAAGACAACTGGGCCGTGCGGAACAACGGGCCCTACAAGGCCGAAGTCATGGAAGAGATCGTCGAGCACCCGAAGATGAAGTACCAGGACTGGACCCGAGAGGCCGCCCTGCGCACCGCGCAGTACATCGTCGACAAGTGGGGGGCCTGCCCGGCCTTCGTCAACCCGGTGGTCGCGCAGTTCTGCGCCCAGATCCACCATTTGGACCTCGACTTCTACCGCAAGTACCAGGTGACCCTGCCCGGCGACGACGAAGCCTTCCTCATCACCGACCAGATCAAGAACCACTGGAAGCAGTTCCACAAGGGCGAGGTCGACCCCTTCGCCCGGAAGTAAGCCGGCAAGTCCGAGGGGCGCGGAGCCGGTTGTGCTCCGCGCCCCTCGCCGGAAGAGGCCTTCATGGGACGGGAAATCGAACTCCGAGCCTGCTGTGGCAAGCTGCGGTGGGCCCTGCTCGATGCGATCGAACCGCTCGCGCCCGGCACCACGATCCAGGCCCTGCGGTGGGGGACGGGTGAGATCCCGCTGAACCTCGACACGGCCACGGCCGGGCCGGCGGAACTGGTCGACGCCATCCTCACGGCGACGGAGCAGTGGCTCGGCGGGGCCGCCTCCTGTTTCTCCGGTCGAGGCGTGCTCCTTTGCTCTTGAGAGTCTGCATCCGGGTCGCCAGTCATACCAAGGGCAGCTTCACGGATCTGCAACTGCTGGTCGACATCGTCGACGTCATCAGCGGCTCGTCGATCCTGGTCGAGGGCGGGTTCCTGGATTTCCGGGAGATGGTGCCGCTCGGGATTCACCTCCCTCCGCCCGAGATGGACCATGCCGACCGCGAGCTTCACTGCGACCTGGCGGCGGTGAAGCTGCGGGCGGCGTTGAAAGCGGGTATCGGCATCGATCCCCGCCAGATGTCCGGCCGGCTGGCCGTGCTCGTGCTGTCGGAGGACTCCGGGCCGGTCACCATCGAGGAGGCCGCGGCTGAATTGCGGGGCCGGGGCTATCGCGTCGACGTGGTGGCCGACGAGCTTCAGGTGTGACACGACTACGAAACCGAGGAGGCGTTCCCGTGGATTCCCGAATGATGGACGCGGTACGAGCGGCGGGTGGTCCGATCGAGGCGATCGGGCGTGACTTGATGCTGCACGCCGAGACGTTCGGCCGCAGCGAGGACCAGGGCTATCCCCATCCGTTCGCCGGGTACTTCGCCGGTCGGGGCGGCGTCCTCGGGGACGTCGACTGGGAAGTCATCGACGCCGTCTTCGCGGTCTTCGAACCGAGCGTCACCAGGATGTTCTGGGAGCAGGGCCGACCGGTGCACGGCGCAGCCGAGGGCGCCCGTCTGTACTGGGAGAACGTCGCCGAATGGGGCCGGGAGCATCTGGCCGGCGCCGCGGGCCTGGACCGCATCATCGAGCTCGGCGAGCGGGTGATCGACGCCGCTCCGGCGGCGGGCATGCCGCTGTTCTGCGGGTGGCGGGTCATGCCCCGAGCGGCCGACGCCCCGGCCCGGGCCATGCAGGTCCTGTTCCTGCTGCGGGAGCTGCGCGGTGCCGTCCATCTGCCGGCGTTGATCTCGTCCGGTATCAAGCCGGTCGAGGCCCACATCCTCAACAAGGGAACGGAGTTCGCCGCCTTCTGCGGCTTCGCCGAGCCGTTCCCGGACTGTTCGCACCTGAAGGCCCTCAAGGAGGAAGTGGAGGAGATCACCGACCGGCGCATGACCGAGATCATGGGCCTGGCCCTCTCCGCCGCCGAAGCCGAGGATCTCGCCGTACTGGCGGCCGGCGCGCTCAAGGCCGCGTCGAGCACCTGACGGTGGCGTTAAAGGGCATGCGTGATGGGCGGCCGCCCCTAGGCGAGCCTCGCCCCGATCTCGTCGGTGCGGTGGGACGGCAGGAGGACCTGGCCGGCCACCGCGGCGGCGAATCCGGCCAGCGGTTCGCCGAGCAGCGCCGGCGGCGGCACGGTCATGCGCATGCCGGTCATGAGCGTGCCCCGGTGGGGCCCGGCGAGGCCGGCGAGCGGGCTGTCGGGCGGGGCGTCGATCTCGATGCGGGCGAGGCTGAGCCGCCCGGCAATCCGGAGACCGGTGTAGGCACCGCCGCCGGGAACCGCCTGGATGGTGGGGAGCACGGCGCCGGCGGGGACGGACCGGCGCCCGGCCCGGGCCCGGATGACGAGGTCGCGTTCCTTCCAACGGAACTCCCGGGTGCGGCCGTCGGCCTGCCATTCCATCGTTCCGAGCACCTTCGGGTAGCCCCAGAAGTCGAGCCCGGCCCACAGCGCCGGCTCGGAGTCGACGGCGATGGTGGTGACACAGAACCCGGGCCGGCCGAGATACCAGGCCGGGATGCAGACGACGGTCTCGAGGTACGGGCCGACGGGCGACCCGGCGTAGGAGACGGCGAAGACCAGCGCCGGACCGGGCAGGGCCCGGGCGCCCTCGGGCAGCCGTTCTTTCTCGGCGGCGGTCACGGCGGTGAAGGCGACCGCGGCTTCACCGTTCAGACGCCAGGTCGGGGGTGGCAACGTCGGTTCGCTCGTCATGGCCCGATTATGGTTGCCAGCAAAGGGATCCGCCAGGCCAAATCTGTTCTGCGAATCGAGAAAGCGGGTTCGGCTGTGGGCGATGCCCCCGGCGGCGATCACCGTCGTTCTGAGTTGGCTACCCGACGGACCCGCAGAGCAGGGTCGGGCAGTGGGCCACCTTGAGGTGCTCGTTGTGGGCGTCGAAATAGCTCATCAGTCCGAGGCTGTCCCCCCCCACCATGACCGACGGGTAGAACCCGACGTCGGCTGACGGGTCAACCGTCGAAACCGACGCTGCGGAGCAGGTCACGTCCGAGCAGTGGGCAAATTTGAGGTGCCCTCTGGCCCCGTCGAGGTAGGTGATCAGCCCGAATCCATCGGCACCGATCCGGATGGACGTCGGGTCGGAGATGGCGCCCAGCCCGCTGTCCAGCGTTGCGCTGGTGGCGATCGAACAGGTCAGATCGAGGCAGTGCGCCGTCTTCAGGGCGTCGTTCGTGGCGTCGCGGTAGCTCACGAGCCCTCGGCCGTCGGCGCCGACGGTGATCGACGACGAGTCGCCGACGATGCCGGCCGCGTCGACGGTGGCGACGGTGGCGTTCGAACATTCGGCGTTGGAACAGTGGAGGACATCGAGGTCGCCGTCGGCGTAGTCGAGGTAGCTGATGAGGCCCAGCCCGTCCGACCCCACGGTGACCGAGGTGAGCGCGCCGACGCCCCGGCGGGTGTCGACGGTCGTCGTGGTCGCCCTGGTGCACGGACGGTCGGCGCAGTGCGCGACCTTGAGATGCTCGTTGGTGTGGTCGTAGTAACTGATCAGTCCGAGGCCGTCGGCCCCGATGGCGACCGACGTGAAGGCGCCGACCGCTCCGGCGCTGTCGAGGGTCGACGTCGTCGCCCGGGAGCAGGTGGCATCATCGCAGTGCGCCACCTTCAGATCGTCGTGCGTGTAGTCGAGATAGGCGATCACGGCGAGCCCGTCGGTCCCCAGTGCGATCGAC
>JAUZEY010000312.1 GCA_030838785.1 Actinomycetota bacterium
AGTGCGAGCGGGTGGAGGAACTCCCCATCGCCAAGCTGCGGCCCCTGTTCGGCATGCTCGAGAAGGAGTACGCCTTCGAGCTCGACCGCCGCCACTTCGCCATCGTCGGCCGCTGCCGCAACTGCGCGGAATCCAGCTAGCCAGCTAGTTGCCCGACCGCGGTGAACGGTCGGACGACGCGTTCACCGGACACGGCCGGTGGGGCGAAGCCCCACCAAGGAGGAGGCCGGCGGAGCCGGCCGGGAGGCGGCGGAAGCCGCCCAGAGATACGGCGCCAGGCCGGGTCGTGACGGCTTGTCCCCGGTCGCCACGTCGCCACAGCCTGGCGCTCGGCCCTCCTCTTCCCAGGTTTGTTGCAGTCAAACGACATATTCCAGAATGCGGCAAACCGGACGGGTATCAGCCGCGATCGGCACCCGGGGGAGGCATGATGCCTCTATGGCCGTGCGCATCCTGACCGTGGAGGACGACGAACGGATCCAGGCGGCGATGCGGATGGCCCTCGAAGACGAGGGCTACACCGTGGTCGAGGCCGCCACCGGCGAGGAGGGTCTGGAGCTCTTCGCCCGCCGTCCGGCCGACGTCGTCCTCATCGACCTCATGCTGCCCGGCATCGACGGATTCGAGGTCTGCCGGTCGATCCGGCGCTCGAGCGACGTGCCGATCGTGATGGTCACCGCCCGGTCCGACACCCACGACGTCGTGGCCGGCCTCGAGGCCGGGGCCGACGACTACGTCACGAAGCCGTTCGTCCCCAAGGAGCTGGCCGCCCGCATCCGGGCGCTGCTCCGCCGGGCCCGCTCCGGCGACTCCGGCCCGTCCTCCATGATCTTCGGCGAACTCGAGATCCGCCCCGAGGCGGGCGAGGTGCTCGTGGCCGGCAGCCTCATCCCTCTCACCAAGACCGAGTTCCGCCTCCTCTGCGAGCTGGCCGGCAGCCCGGGGAGGGTCTTCTCCCGGGAGCAGCTCCTGGAGCGGGTCTGGGGGTACGACTACTTCGGGGACGGGCGCCTGGTCGACGTCCACGTGCGCCGGCTGCGCACGAAGGTCGAGGCCGACCCGGCCCATCCCCGCTACGTGGTGACCTCCCGGGGCCTCGGCTACAAGCTCCAGACCTAGAGGGCGGTAGGAGCGGCCGTGAGGCTTGAGCGGCCAAAGTTCGGGCTGCGGACACGGGTCACGCTGGCCTTCGCCGGCGGGGCGCTGATGCTGTCCGCGGCCCTGTCCGGGGTCAGCTACGGGCTGGTCCGGAACTACCTCGTCGACCAGACGCAGACGGCCGCCCTGCGGGAGGCGTTCGTGAACGCCAGCCTCGCCCGCGACGGTCTGCGGACGTCGTCGGCCTCGATCCCCCGGATCCTGTCCTCCCTCCAGGACCCCGACGGGAGCCCGTCGCTCGTCTTCCACGACGAGAACTGGTTCTCCTCGAAAGTGGGCATCGGGAAGGAGTCCCTGCCCGACGCCTTCCGCCTGGCGGTCAACGCCGGGCGCGCCTCCCGCCAGGCTTACCGCCAGGCCGGAACCGCACACCTGGCCATCGGCCTGCCTCTCACGGCGGTCAAGGCGTCCTACTTCGAGGTCTTCAGCCTCGACCAGCTCGACCGGACGCTGCGGTTCCTCGGCCTCGCGCTGCTCGGGGCCGGGCTGGCCACCACCGTGGCCGGGGCGGCGGTCGGCCGGTGGGCCAGCACCCGGCTCCTCCGCCCGGTGGCCGACGTGGCCCAGGCGGCGGCGGCGGTGGCCGGCGGGCGGCTCGACACCCGGCTCCCGGCCAGCGACGACGTGGATCTGGCCACCCTGACCACGTCGTTCAACTCCATGGCCGACGCCCTCCAGGGCCGGATCGAGCGCGACGCCCGCTTCGCCTCCGACGTCAGCCACGAGCTGCGCTCCCCGCTCACCACCCTGGCCACGACGGTCGGCGTGCTGGCCTCGCGTCGCGACGAGCTGCCCGAGCGTTCCCGGGCCGCCCTCGACCTGCTGTCGGCCGACGTGGAGCGCTTCCAGCGGCTGGTCGAGGACCTGCTGGAGATTTCCCGCTACGACGCCGGGGTGGCCGACCTCCACCTCGAGGACGTCCGCCTGACCGAGCTGGTCACGCGGGCCGTAGCCTCCGCCGGGGGCCCGCCGGTGGAGTTCGGGCCCGGGGCGGCCAACGACGGTCTGGCCATCCAGGCCGACAAGCGGAGGATGGAGCGGGTGATCGCCAATCTGGTGGAGAACGCCGCCCGGTACGGCGGCGGGGCCACCCGGGTGATCGTCGACGCCGGCCACTACGTGGCCCGGGTGGCGGTCGACGACGAGGGCCCGGGGGTCGTCCCCGAGGAGCGGGAGGCGATTTTCGAGCGGTTCTTCCGGGGCTCGGCGTCGGGACAGCGCCGGGGCGGCGGGCAGGGGTCGGGCCTCGGCCTGTCGCTCGTGTCGGAGCACGTCCGCCTCCACGGCGGACGGGTCTGGGTGGAGGACAACCCGGCCGGGGCCGGCGCCCGGTTCATCGTCGAGATCCCCCTGGGGCGCCCGGCATGAGGCTCCGGCGTCCTCTCGGCCTCGTGGCGGTGGCGGTGGGCCTTCTGGTTGGCACCGCGGCCTGCTCGGCCCCCATCGACTCCGGGCCGAGGACGCTGCGGGCGGCCGCCATCCCCGCCGACCTGCGGGGGGAGACAACCACGACGTCGACCACGGTGCTCTCGACCGGCGACTCGGAAGAGGTGACCGTGTACTTCATCCGGCCCGACGCCTCCACCGGGCAGGACCGGCTCGTCCCGGTGAAGCGCCGGGTCAGCCCGCCGGCGTCGGTGGAGAAGGCGGTCCAGAAGCTCTTCGCCGGGCCGACCACCCAGGAGAGGCTCAACGGCCTGCGTACCGCCATCAGCCCCGACACGACGGTGATCAGCGCATCGATCGAAGCCCACATCGCCACCGTCAACGTTTCGAAGAACTTCGCCTTCGGACCCCCGACGGAGCAGATCAACGCCTTCGCCCAGGTGGTGTTCACCGCCGCCGACGTGGCCGGCGTGACGGGGGTGCTCTTCGCCGTCAACCGGCACCCGCTCGAGGTCCCCCAGGGCGACGGCAGCTCGACCTCGGCGCCTCTGGGCCGTGCCTCCTATCCCCAGGTGACGCCCCGCTGAAGACGCCACGAAACGCGGTGGTGCGATGGGTCAATTCGCGCCGTACGCTGTCGTAAGGTGCCAAAAGGACAGATCGGGACTAATGTTTCGATCCGGCGTCTGGTAGGTCTGTCCAGCACCGAAACGTCATCCAACCGCAACTCGGGCGCGCCGGAAACGTCGCTTCCACCAGCGATCATGGTCTGCGGAAGGCGGCGATGAGGCGGGCCAACCAGAGCCTCGGGCCGACCGGGCACGGACCTTCGTGCTTCTCGCACCACACGTCGTCGCTGCTGTCAGACGCCTCGGCCCCACCCTTGGTGGGTTCAGTACCAAACTCGAAAGAGAGAGGCCCTGTGGTGCTCCACGAGAACGACATCGCCGCTCCGACCCGTGACCGTCCCCCGACGGTCGAGGCTGTTCTCGGCGCGGGGGACACCCCCGGGGCGCCGGGTCATGTCAACGGGCTGTCGGTGCGGGTCCTGGAGTCGTGCCACAGCCTGTGGATCTTCGAGCCGGGCCGGGGGCGCTTCCGCCGGGTCCCCCGGGGCACCCGCCTCGACATGCCGTCGCCCGAGAACGAGTGGACGCGGTACTACCGCCTCGAGCTCGACGCCTCGTCCGGCGCCTTCTCGGTCGGCCTGAACGCCGACGACACCCGGGTCCTGCGCTCCTGGCTCCACGCCGACCCCTGCCGGCACTGCTCCGGCGACCAGACCGGCGAGCTCTCCCTGGAGGCCCTCCGCCGCGCCCTGCCGGGCGGCGGCGCGGCCTAGCTTGCCGCCACCATCCCGGCCCGCCCCCGTACCCTGGGGGCGTCATGCGAACGTTGCGCCGCCCCGATGTCCCCGACCTGATCGAGCCTGAGGCCGTCGTGCCCCGCCGGCGCCGCTGGGGCTGGTGGCTCCTGGCCGTGGCGATCCTGGTCGGTGCGGTGGCGGCGGCGGCGGTGACCACCGACGACCGCCTGAGCAAGGTGCCGGGAACGATGCGCCTGACGGGGGCGGCCAAGACGTTCTCCCTCGACGACGTCCGCCCCGGGCGCCCCGCGATCTCCCTCGAGGCCCTGCGGGGCAAGCCCGTCGTCCTCAACTTCTTCGGCTCCTGGTGCCCGCCCTGCGTCCGGGAGATGCCGGCCCTGGAAGCGATGTCGCAGCGGTACCGGGGGCGGGTGCAGTTCGTCGGCGTGACGTTCAACGACGCCCGGGAGGCGGCCCGGAGCCTCCTGGAGCGGGCGGGCGTCACCTACCCGGCGGCCTTCGACGCCAAGAGCGACCTGGCCTACGACTACGGGATCCGGGGGATGCCGACCACGCTGTTCATCGACCCCGGGGGCAACCTGGTCGAGGGGAAGAAGGGCGAGTTCTCCGAGGTCCAGCTGCGGACGACGATCGACCGGCTGTTCGGCTCGGATTCACCCTCTCCCTAGGCCTTCATCGTCGGGAGCTTCTGGAGCAGGGTCTCGAGCTCGCTTCGGGTCACGACGTTGTCGAAGCGGGCCGAGACCTTCCCGTCGGCGCCGATCACGAACACCCAGGGCTCGTTGATGTCCTCGCCCTTGGCGATCCACTCCCTCGCCGCGTCGTTGAGCTGCTGGGCCTTGTAGTCCTTCCAGACCTCGATGTGGATGAACCGGGCCTTGGTGGCGTACGTCTTGGCGAGGTCGCCGACCATCTCCGTCACCGGCCCGCAGAACTGGCTCACGCAGTAGGTCGGCGTGGAGATCACGAGGACCACCGGCCGCTTTTCGGCCAGCGCCTGGGCCACGGTGGTCTGGTGGAGCTCGGCGTCGGGGACGGGCGTGGTGGCCGAAGCCCGGGAGTCGATGGCCTCGGGCGGCGCGCCCGGGGTGGAGACGGTGAGGTTCTGGGTCGGCGGGGCGGCGTCGCCGGGGGCCGGGACGGCGTGCTTGGGCAACACCTTGAACGCCGTGTTGACCTTCTGGGGGCCGCCGAGGTCGACCGTGACCGAGACTCCCCAGTAGCCCGGGCGGTCGAAGGCCACGTCGGCGGCGTAGACGCCCCGCTCCGAGCTCGGGAGGTAGACCGGCTTCGAGCTGTCGGCCGGCGGAGGGGGCGAGCCCGGCAACGGGAGGTAGGTGGCGGTGGCGGTCGGCCCCGGCTGGGGGGTGCCGGTGGCCGCGGTCTCGCCGAGGAAGAAGAAGCTGAGCGGGGGGGTTCCGTAGCCGATCGGGCCCTTGCCCTGGTTGAAGAGCCCCAGGATGAAGCGCGCCGGCGGCCCCACCGCCAGGTCGTAGCTGGCCACCGAGCCCTGGACCTTGTCGGGAGCGCTGGTCGAAGTGCTGGCGCCCTTCGCGTCGCTCTTGCCGCCGCCTCCCCCGCAGGCGGAAAGGGCCAGGGCCAGGGCCAGCACGAGGGCCAGGGGGGCGGAGGCCCGGGCGGGGCGGAAGGGGGTACGGGGCATGAGGCTCCTTGGTGAGGTCACGTCGGCGGGCAGGCGTCGGCGCTCACCTTGAAGCGGGCGAGGCTCGAGCGGGTGACGGCGGCCAGGGCGCGCAGATCGGCCGCCACCTGCGGCCCCGGCGCTGGCGCGAGGAAGTCGGCCTCCACCTTCTGCTTGGCCTCCAGCAGCGTGGCCGACGCGTTGCGGTCCGTCTCCTGGAGGCCGCGGGCAATGAGGTGGATCCCGTCGTGCGACTGCCCGAAGAACGTCTGCCGGGCGGCACCCACGTCACCCGGCGCCTGCCGGGCCGCGTCGCAGATCCCGCCGGCGATCGTGACCAGCCTGGTCGTCGCCACGGTCTCGCCGGCCATGGCCACGACGACCGGCGCCGGCTTGCCGCCCGACCCGCACGCCGCGGCGGGCGCCACGACGGGGAGGACGGCGATGGCCAGGACCACGGAGAGGCGCATGACCCGCACCATGCTAGGGACAGCAGTCCCGTCGGCTCGATCGGGTCCTCGGAAGGCCGGCCCCAGCCCCGTCGCCGTCGCCGGTGGAGGGCGGCGAAACCGTGGCTGTGCCTTCTTTTGCCGGGATCTTGGGACATATCGTCCCGGCGCAGCGGGACGATCGGTCCCGAGATTTCCGGAGTCCCCGTCGTGCTGGCGATCGACCCCGACGGGACGGCCGACGCGCTGGCGTTCCTGGCCTCGGTTGAGGCAGTGGTCGGACCGAACCCCCGCCTTACTCCCTGCCGGCGTGGGCCACCGACATTCAGGACAAGCGCTTGGAGCCGGGCGGGCGTATACGGGACAAAGGGCCCGGAACGGCGCGGGTGCCGGTTGGTCGGGCGTGGCCCCGGGCACCATCAGGTCGTGGGCGGGCGACCGTTGGGTACTGAAGACCTCCGCCGAGTCAACGGCGACGACCTTGTTGCGGCGCACCTGCTCGACGCCGAGGCGGGGGCGGTGGCGGCCGAGTGGCGGGAGCTCTGCCGGTGGGATCCCGAGCTGGCTCCCGACACGGTGCCGCCGGCGGTCGAGCCGGTGATCGCCGCCGTCGCCGGAGCGCTGCGGCAGCCCCAGCCGCTGGGCTGGGGTGCCGACGAGGGCGTGGCCGAGGTGGTCGAGGCCTTCACCGACCGGGCCGGGCCGGCCGCCATCGAGGAGCTGGTGTGCCTGCGCGAGGCCCTCAGCCGGTGCCTCCGGGGCCGCGTCCCTCCGGGTGAGGTCGAGGAGACCTGGTCCCGGCTCCAGATGACGATCGACCGGGCGATGGCCTGCGCCGCCCGCCGCGCCTTCTCCCAGCTGGAACGGGCCGCCTGCTTCGACGCCCTCACCGGCGTGATGAACCGGCGGTCGTTCGAGGCCGACGCCGGCCGGGAGCTGGGGCGGGTCACCCGTCATGGCGGCCGGTTCAGCCTCGTGATGCTCGATCTCGACGGCCTGAAGACCGTGAACGACACGCTGGGTCACAATGCCGGCGACGCCCGCCTCCAGGCTCTGGGCGCCGCCCTCCGGACAACGACCCGCCGGGAGGACACCGCCTACCGGCTCGGCGGCGACGAGTTCGCCGTCCTGCTACCCGAGGCCTGCCCCGACCAGGCCCGCCGGGTCATGGCCCGCGTCGGCGAGGCGGCCGCCCCCGCCCGCTTCACCTTCGGCGTCGCCGCCTGCCCGGACGACGGCACCACGATCGAAGCCCTGGTCGGCGCGGCCGACGCCCGCCTCTACCACCGCCGGGCCGGGGCCCGCCGCCCCCTCGCCTGAAACCCGCCCCACCAACCTCGCCGCGAGGAATCCCTCCAACCCGCTGGGCCCGTGCCGCACCGCACCCCGCAACCTGTTGCGCCCGACTGGTATCAACGGCGATACCCGGTCGAGCGCAACCGGTCGCACCCACCGGTGAGCCGTGAACCGATCGGGGCGCGGCTCTCCCGACCGGGCATCAGAGGAGCGAGGTCTGCTCCGGAGGCGGGGGGCCAGGGCGGCTCAGGGGCCCGACGAGCAGGACGGGTGACTCGGCCAGCAGGCGGGCGAGGGGGACGGGCTCTCCGGCCAGCCACGGCCCGATCAGGTCGACGGGAAGGACGACCGGCATGCGCTCGTGGAACGGCGCCACGATGTCGTCGGCCGGCCGGGTCAGCATCGTGGCCCGCCGGGTCGGGCGCCACGCCAGGGCCGCCGCGGCGGGATCCCCGGGCTGGTCGGCGGGGCTGCCGGCCGTGTCGGGCACGCTGAGTCGGCCTCCGGTTGGCGGGCGGGCGGGTCCGCCTGGGTCGGCGAGGCCCGAGCGCCCTCCGGTTGGCGGGCGGGCGGGTCCGCCTGGGTCGGCGAGGCCCGAGCGCCCTCCGGTTGGCGGACGGGGGGAGTTGGCGGGCGGGAGGGCGCCGAGGCGGTAGAGGCCGGCGACGGCCAAGGGGCCGCCGGAGGCGTCGGAGAACCAGGCCCGTCCTTCGACGAAGCGGGCCAGCGGTAGGACCAGGCGGGCGGAGGCGTAGGCGTCGCGCCAGGCGGGGCGGTCGGGGGCCGTCTCCAGGCGGGCGTTATGGCCCGTCCCGTCGTCGAAGAAGCCCCACGTGAACGAGGAGACGACCCGCTCCCCCTTGTGCAGGACCATTCCGGGCACAACCGAACGCGGGAAGGCCTCCTCGGTGAGCACGGCGTCGACGATGTCGCCGACCCGGACCGGCCCGAACTCGCCGACGATCTCCGGCACCTTGAGGTACTGCGCCCGCCCGCACACGGCGCCGATTCTCCCCGACCTCCACAAACCGGCGTTCCATTTCCGCTCTATCCCGGTAAACGAACGCCGGTTTCGGCCCGGGGCGGAACGTGCCGGACCAGCGTTTCCATTTCCCGCCATCCCGGTAGAGTCACGCCGGTTTGCGCTCGGGGCCGGACGCGCCGAACCGGCGTTCCTGAGGGCGGGAATCAGAGCCTTCAGGAACGCCGGTTCGGGATCACCCGCCCGTCCGGCCCGGCCCCGGGGGAAGGAGCCGAGGGGACGGCGGCGGGGAGTTAGGCCGCCTCGGCCGGCAGTGCGGCCGGGGCGTCCTCCAGGGCCCAGCCCAGGACCTGGCCGATGTCCGCGGCGAGGTGGAAGGTCATCGCCTCCCGCACCGCCTCGGGCACGTCGTCGAGGTCCGGGCCGTTCCGGGCCGGCAGGATCACCGTGGTGAGTCCGGCCCGGTGGGCGGCCAGCACCTTCTGCTTCAGGCCACCGATCGGGAGCACCCGGCCGGACAGCGTGACCTCGCCGGTCATGCCCACGGTCGACTTCACCGGCCGGCCCGTGAGCAGGCTGACCAGCGCCGTTGTCATCGTGACGCCGGCCGAGGGACCGTCCTTCGGCACGGCGCCGGCAGGCACGTGGAGGTGGAACCGCTTCTTGTCGAACGACCCGGCCGGCAGGCCGAGCAGCTCGCTGTGGGACCGGATGTAGGACAGGGCGATCTCGGCCGACTCCTTCATCACGTCGCCGAGCTGGCCGGTGATGGCCAGCCCGCCGCCGTTCTCGGCCGGCATCGAACCCGCCTCGACGAACAGGACGTCGCCACCGGCGCCGGTCACGGCCAGGCCCGTCGCCACCCCGGGGACCCCGGTGCGGTCGGCCGCCTCGTCGTAGAACTTGGCCCGGCCCAGGGACTTCGCCACGTCGTCGACGTCGATGACGACCTTGGGGGTGCCTCCCTGGGCTCCGGGGAGGCTCTCGACCGAGCCGGCGGCGATCCGGGTGGCGGCCTTGCGGAGCAGACGCCCGAGCTCCCGCTCGAGCCCCCGCACGCCGGCCTCCCGGGTGTAGCCGGTCACGACCGCCCGGACGGCGTCGTCGGTCACCTCGACCTCACCGGGCTGGAGCCCGTTGCGCTCCTGCTGGCGGGGCAGCAGGTGGCCGAGGGCGATGGTCACCTTCTCGTCTTCGGTGTAGCCGTCGAGCCGCAACAGCTCCATGCGGTCGAGCAGCGGACCGGGGATCGTGTCGAGCACGTTGGCGGTGGCCAGGAACAGCACGTCCGACAGGTCGAGGTCGACCTCGGCGTAGTGGTCCCGGAACGTGTGGTTCTGGGCCGGGTCGAGCACCTCGAGCAACGCCGAGGTGGGGTCGCCCCGCCAGTCGGAGCCGAGCTTGTCGACCTCGTCGAGCAGGAGGACGGGGTTCATCGTCCCCGCTTCCTTCAGCGCCCGAACGATGCGGCCGGGCTGGGCCCCCACGTAGGTGCGGCGGTGACCGCGGATCTCGGCCTCGTCCCGCACGCCGCCGAGGGCGACCCGGACGAACTTGCGGCCGAGGGCGCGGGCCACCGACTCGCCGAGTGACGTCTTGCCGACACCCGGAGGGCCGACCAGCACGAGGATGGCGCCCGAACCGCCCCGAGCCGGGGCGACGTTGTCCTCACTGTCCCCGGATGCGTCGAGACCGCGCTGGCGGCGCAGCTTGCGCACGGCGAGGTGCTCGACGATGCGTTCCTTCACGTCGTCGAGGCCGGTGTGGTCGGCGTCGAGGATGGCCCGGGCCTCGGTCAGGTCGAGCCGGTCGTCGGACCGCTTGCCCCACGGCAACTCGGTCAGTGTGTCGAGCCAGGTGCGGATCCAGCTGTGCTCCGGGCTCTGCTCGCCCGTCCGCTCCAGCCGGTCGATCTCGCGTTCCACGGCCTCCCGCACCGCCACCGGCATGGTGACCTCGGCGAGCTTGGCCCGGTAGCCACCGGCCACGTCGTCGGCGTCCTCGCCCAACTCCTTGCGGAGGGCGTCCATCTGCTGACGGATCATGAACTCCCGCTGGCGCTTCTCCATGCCATCGGTCACGTCGGTGCGGATCCGCTCCTTGAGCTCCAGCTCCCCAAGGGTGTCACGGGCCCAGGCCAGCGCCTTGGCCAGCCGCTCGGTGACGTCGATGGTCTCCAGCAGATCGATGCGCTGCTCGAAGGAGAGGTCGGGGGAGTAGCCGGCCGTGTCGGCCAGGGCGCCCGCGTCGCCGATGCCCCGCAGGGCCTCGGCGAAGGGCGTGGCCCGGCGGTGTTCGAGGATGGCCTCGACCACGGCCCGGTATTCCCTCATGAGCTCCTGAGCGCGCTCCGTGGGAGCGCCGGCCGGGTCTTCCACCGGCTCGGCCTGCACGAACAGGCCACTGCCCGAGGAGCCCTCGCCGAAGCCGGGCACGGCCGCGCCGAGGATGGCGCGGTGGAGGCCGCGCACCAGCACGCCCCGACCGCCGCCGGGCAGCCGCCCGGCCTCTTCGATCTTGGCCACCGTGCCGACCTTGGCGTACACCGTCGGGCCACCGTCGGTCTCGATCCGCGGCACGAGCACCAGCAGGCCGTCACCCGCCCGGGCGGCGTCGGCGGCCGACTTGGCCTCGTCGCTCTCCAGGCCGAGGGGCACGACCATCTGCGGCAGCACTACTCCCGTGGACAGAGGGAGCAGGGGCAGGAATCGGGTCTCGACGACGTCAGACATTGAGTGCCTCGCTATCAACAAAGATCTAGGTGAGGTGTGTAACGCTGGCGGGGCTACGCCAATTCCCATATCCAGGACCGGATTTCCAGCCGGTGCCAGACGTGGAGCCTGGTGGCGAACTTTTACGAAGTTTGCAGTTTTACTGTGGAAGAGTTATGGTGCCGGTGCGCTCCAAGTGGAGCCTGCGCCCTGCCCGGCGGAGGCGGGTCGGGCGCCCCGGGGTGGTCGGCGGCTCAGACACCACCCGTCGTCAGCCGGCCCAATTCGGCTTGCCGTCGACCACCCCGGTTTTTCTTCCCCGCAACGCGGCCCTTGCCCGGTTCGCACCGCTGCCGGTGATCGGCGGCGCCGCCGATTCGATGGAATCATCGGCCGGGTGAGCCGTCGTCCGCCCGTCGTCGTGGGGATGCTCGCCATGGTGCTCGTGGCCGGTTTTCTGGTCGTCGGGCGCAGCGGGCGGGCCACGGCCACGCCGCGGCCGCCGGTGCTGGGGCCGGTCCGCACCGCCTACGACGGTGACCTCGGCGACCCGTTCGTCCTCCCGGTGACGGCGGGCGGGACGGTCACCGGCTTCGTGGCCTTCGGGA
>JAUZEY010000355.1 GCA_030838785.1 Actinomycetota bacterium
GGCGAAGCGGAACGACGACAGGTCCTGGTCGAGTCGGGCCAGGTGCGGCTCGGCCAGGCCCTGCTCCAGGCGGCCGACATACACGGTGGCCAGGGCCCGCAGCAGGGTCACCTGATCGGGCCGCAACGCCGCCGCCGGCACGCCCCCCCGGCCCAGCCCGGCCATGATGTCGGTGACATCGGCGGCCTCACCGCTCAGGATGTCGGGCGGCGCCTCCCCGCTGATCACCGCCCGGCCCTGCTGGCCGGCGTCGAGCGAGGCCGCGAGGGCGACGGCCAGGTCCTCCTCCGGCGCCAGCGGCCGGGAGACCGTGCGCCCGCCGTCGTCGGTGACGGTGGCCGGGTTGGCGCCGAGGAACCAGGGCGTGGCCGAGACCTCGCGCTCGGCCAGCGTGACGTTGATCGACACGTGGTGACCCTCGAACCGCCAGGCCCAGCAGTCGCCGCCCGGGTCGCCGAACACGGCCGTCCAGTAGTCGCCGGCGTGGCGGCCCCTCCAGCCGCCCTCGCTCTCGTCCAGGACGTCCTCCAGGCCGGTGATAGCCGCCACCCGGGTGTGGGTCGGGGGAGACACGACACGGCTGAGGAGCCGGTGCACGGCCTTGGCCGCCTCCCGGTCCATCTCGGCCAGGGAGACACCGGGGCGGGGGCCGGGGGTGTAGTGCCAGACGCGCCGCTCGGGGTCGTCGAACGGGAAGACCAGCGTCCGGCGCTGCTCCGGAGGAAGCGAGGCCAGCAGGTTCTTGGCCGCCTGGCTCATCAGGGCCGCGCTGGCACCGGGGGACACGGCGTCCTCATACCCAACCAGGCCGGCATACCCAACCAGGCGGGGGCCAGACTGGTCGGATGAGCCAGCCCCCGTCCGATGCTGATGGGCCCGACCGGCCCGACGTCGTGGTCCTCGAACGGTGGACGGGCCCGGTCGCCGCCTCCGATCCCCACGCCAGCTTCAAGCGGGAGGTGGCCGCCGGGGCGCTGGTCGACCCCCTCCCGACCCTGCGAAATCTGGCTGAATTCGTGGGGCTCCCGCCGGGAGCCGTCTGCCGCCACGCGCTGGTGAAGTGGACGAGCGCCGGGAGCGATGCCTTGCTGGAGCTCGGTCCGGCCTGGGTCCGCCGCCTCGGCGAGCCGGTGGCCCGGGCCGAGGCGGCCGGCACCGACGAGGCCCGCCTGGCCGCCTACGAGGAGCTGCGGGGACTGCTGGGCTGGCTGGCCGCCGGCCTCGACGAAGGCCCGTACCCGTCGTGAGCGGCGGGCTCAGGGCACGAGGGCGCCGATGAGGATGCAGAGGCCGCCGGCCAGCAGGAGGACGGGGCCGGCGCCGGTCGAGCTGTCGACGGTGGCGTGGGCCAGCGTGTTCTTGATCGTGTCGCCCTTGGTCTCGATGTCGACGACGTTCATGACGTAGTAGAGAAGGCCGCCGCCGGCCAGCGTCGTCAGCAGTCCGAGGAGCAGCAACAGCTTGCGGGCCAGTCCGAGCAGCGCCAGCACCGCCACGGCGACCCCGACGGCGGCCACGATCGGCCAGGCCTTCGTGTCCGTGCCCGACACCGTCCTGCTCAGCGGCGATGCCTTGGCGCCGAGCAGGTCGAGGTGGAGGGAGCCGACCAGCGCGCCTTTGACCGTGACCCACGGCACGGTCACCGACCCGAGCACCGCCGCCGCCCCCACCAGCATGAGTACCCGCGAGAGCATCTTCATCGCCGGATCATTGCACCCCCGACCCCGGCAACCGGCGCTCCCCCGTCGCCGACGCCGACCAACCGGCGCTCCTCCGTCGCGCATCGCGCGACGGAGGAGCGCAGGAAGCGAGCGGCGGGTTCTTCCGCCGGGTACCGACCGGCGAGCCGTGGAATGCTGGCGGCCATGGCGCTCACCACCTCACATTTCCCGCCCGACACCTCGGAGCCCGTCCTCGACACGACCGTCGGCGGCATCCTGCGGGAGGCGGCCGCGGCGGCGCCCGACGCGGTGGCGCTGGTGGAGGGCGCACCCGACCCGTCCGCCCGGAGACGCTGGACCTACGCCCAGCTGCTGGCGACCGCCGAGCGGGCCGCCTTCGCCCTGCGGAGCCGGTTCGAACCGGGCGAGCAGGTCGCCATCTGGGCGCCCAACATCCCGGAGTGGGTCGTGGTGGAGTTCGCCGCCGCCCTGGCCGGCGTCACGCTCGTCACCGTCAACCCGGCCTACAAACCGGCCGAGGTCCGCTACGTGCTGACCCAGTCCAACTCGTCGGGGCTCCTGATGGTGCCGGAGTTCCGGGGCAACCCGATGGCCGCCACGCTGGCGTCGGTGCGGGCCGAGCTGCCCGCCCTGCGGGAGGTCGTCGACCTGACCGGCTTCGACGAGTTCCTCGCCTCGGGCGACGCCTTCGCCGCCGCCGGCGGCACCCTGCCCCACGTCACGCCCGACGATCCGGCCCAGATCCAGTACACCTCGGGCACCACCGGCTTCCCCAAGGGGGCCCGGCTGGCCCACCGGGCCATCACCAACAATGCCCGCTTCTCCATGGGGCGTCTCGACTTCGGCCCCGGCGACGCCTGGGTCAACCCGATGCCGATGTTCCACACCGCCGGCTGCGTGGTGGCGACCCTGGGGCCGGTGCAGGCCCGGGGCCGGATCGTGATCGCCCCCTGGTTCGACCCGGCGCTGTTCTTCGACCTCGTGGAGCAGGAGGGCGGGTCGGCCACGCTGCTGGTGCCGACGATGCTCCTGGCCTGCCTGGAGCACCCGGCGTTCGGCGAGCGCGACCTGCGGAACCTGCGGCGGGTGGTGTCGGGGGGCGCCACCGTCCCCGCCGATCTGGTCCGGCGGGTGGAGAAGGAGATGGGCGTCACCTTCGACATCGTCTTCGGCCAGACCGAGTCGGGCCCGGTGATCACCCAGACGTTCCCGACCGACGCCCCGGAGGATACGGCCGGCACGCTCGGCCGGCCCCTGCCCCGGACCGAGGTGTCGATCCGTTCGGTGGGCACCGACGAGGTCGTCCCGATCGGCGAGGTGGGCGAGATCTGCACCCGCGGCTACCTGGTGATGCAGGGCTACTTCGAGATGCCGGAGGCGACCGCGGACGCCATCAGCCCCGACGGCTGGCTGCGCACCGGCGACCTCGGGACGATGGACGAGCGGGGCTACTGCCGCATCGCCGGCCGGGTGAAGGACATGATCATCCGGGGCGGGGAGAACATCTACCCCCGGGAGATCGAAGCCCTCCTGTTCGGGCACCCGGCCGTGGCCGACGTCGCCGTGGTCGGGATCCCCGACGAGCGCTGGGGCGAGCGGGTGGCCGCCTTCATCCGGCCGTCGGCCGGGGCCGCCGTCGACGTGGCCGAGCTGTTCGACTTCTGCCGGGAGCACATGGCCGCCTTCAAGACGCCCCGGACGTGGGTGGTGGTCGACCAGTTCCCCACCACGGCCTCGGGGAAGATCCAGAAGTACGTGCTGCGGGACCGGCTGAGCGCCGGGGAGTACCCGTCCGACGCGGTCGTTCTCCGATGAGTGACCTGACGTTGTACGGGGTCGAGGACGGCGTGGCCTGGCTGACCATGAACCGGCCCGAGGCCCACAACGCCCTGTCCCGCGATCTGCGGGACGGGATCCGCGACGGCTTCACCCGGTTCCGGGACGACGGGGCGGCCAGGGTCCTCGTCCTCACCGGCGCCGGCGACAAGGCCTTCTCGGCCGGCGGCGACCTGAAGGAGATGGCCGAGACCCAGCTGAAGGTGCCGCCGCCCGACTTCCTGCCCTACCTCAACCGCACCTTCCCGCTCGACAAGCCGGTGATCGCCGCCGTCAACGGCGTCGCCTACGGCGGCGGGTTCCTGCTGGCCCAGATGTGCGACCTGTGCGTTGCCGCCGACCACGCCCGGTTCGGGATCACCGAGGCCCGCTGGGGCCGGGGTGCACCCTGGGGTGCGCCGCTGCCGTGGCTGATCCCGCCCCGGGTGGCGATGGAGCTGCTGGTGACGGCCGAGCCCATCTCCGCTCAGCGGGCCTACGAGGTCGGCCTCGTGAACAAGGTCGTGCCCGGTCCGGAGCTTCGGGCCGCCGCCCAGCAGATGGCCGCCACCATCGCCGCCAACGCACCCCTGTCGGTGCGGGCCGGAAAGGCGATGGTCTACGCCGCCGCCGAGGTGGGCTGGACGGCGGCCCTGGCCGAAGGCGACCGCCTCTTCGAACCCGCCTACCTGAGCGAAGACGCCCAGGAGGGCCCCCGGGCCTTCCGGGAAAAGCGCCCCCCACGATGGAAAGGCCGCTGACCCAGGCCCCGTCCCACCCCGGCGCTCCCGACCGCGCCCGCAGTGGCCGAATGCCGGCTGCGCCCTCGCCACCGCCACACCATTCCGGCGTTGAACGCAGGCCCCGCCCCGCCACACCATTCCGGCGTTCATGAACCGACATACAAGCGGAAAAGGAACGCCGGATTGCGCCGGGCGGGTCAGGTCCGGGAGGCGGCACGCCGATGACCGACGGATGAGGCGCCTTTCCGCTGCGCTCGCCGTCGCTCATCTCCGGGGCGCCATCCCGGTGGCCGCGTCATTGTCAGGCGCCGTGCTGTTGGGGGTGTCCCTGTTGGCGGCCGGGCCGGGGGTGCCGCCGGCCGGGGCAGTGCCCCTTCCCGGGGCGGGGGTGGGGTGCCCGCTGTTCCCGGCGGACGATGTGTGGCATGCGGACGTCAGCCGGCTGCCGGTGCATCCGCGGTCGGGGGCCTGGCTTGCCTCGATGGGCGGGCCGGACCGGCGCTTGCATCCCGACTTCGGACCGGACGGGACCGCCCAGCCCTACGGCATTCCCTACTCCGTCGTGTCGGGGACGACCCAGAAAGTGTCCGTTGCGTTCGACTACGCCGACGAGAGCGACAAGGGGCCGTACCCGTTCGGGCCGTCGACGCCGATCGAGGGAGGGTCCGACGCCCACGCCCTCGTCGTCGACAAGGACCACTGCACGCTCTACGAGCTGTACGCCGCCAGCTGGAACGGCGGCCGCCCCACCGCCGGGTCGGGGGCCATTTGGGATCTCAAGAGCCATGCCCTCCGCCCGTCCGGCTGGACCTCGGCCGACGCCGCGGGCCTGCCGATCCTGCCCGGGCTGCTGCGGCGGGACGAGGTGGCGGCCGGCGACGTCGACCACGCCATCCGCCTCACCGCGGCGCAGACCGACAAGAGCTACCTGTGGCCGGCCCGCCATCAGGCCGGCTCGGCCGCCAACCCGTCGCTCCCGCCGATGGGCGCCTGGTTCCGTCTCAAAGCCGGGTTCGACCTCACGCCGTTCCGGCCCGACACCCAGGTGGTCCTGCGGGCCATGCAGCGCCACGGCCTCATCCTGGCCGACAACGGCTCCAACTGGTACTTCACCGGCACGTCGGAACCGGGCTGGGACAACGCCCTCCTCGACCAGCTGAAGACCATCCCCGCCGGCGCCTTCGAGGCGGTCGACACGTCGTCGCTCATGGCCGACGCCAACTCCGGACGGGTGGCATCGGCGCCGTCGCCGGCCACGACCGCCACCACCGCCCGCCCCGCGACGCCGACGACCACCCGTCCGAAGCCGACCACCACCACCCGGCCGAAGGCCACGACCCCGACCTCCCCGCCGACCGCTTCAACCGTGACCACGACGGGGGCGACTCCGTCGTCGTCGGCGACGACGGCGACGGGATCGGACGCGGAGACGACGGGGACGGCCGCCGCGCCCGGACCGGCCGACCCGAATTCGGGCCCGCCGCCCGCCCCGTCAGCGGCCGACGTCGCCGCCCCCGCTCGGGGCGCGCCGGATCACCACGGCGCCGATGCTCTGCTGTGGGTCGCTCCGGTCGTGCTGGTGGGCGGCTTCGCCCTCGGGCGGGCCGAGCGGCGCCGACGCGCCCGGCGCCGCTGACCTCGGGCCTACGCCTTGCGGGCCGTGGCGGCGAACATCGTCATGCCCATGAAGAACGTGCCGGCCATGTTCGAATACTCGAGCTCCCGCCGCCACGCCTCGACCTCCTCGTCGCCGAGCCCGGCCTGCTGCATCAGGGCGACGTGGGCGTCGATCATCGGCTCGATCGCGCCGTAGCCGATCTCGAGCACCAGTGGCCGCACGTCGATGTCGACGAGGCCCACCGCGCCCATGCGCCGGCGCAGGGTGCGGCCGATCCAGGGGTTCTGGATGGCGTCGGTCATCGAGGCGGCGAAGGCGGCCGTCATCGCCCGGTCGGAGTTGTCGATCATCACCCCGGCGGTGTCGACGTCGATCACGCCGATGCGGCCCCCGGGGCGCGTGACGCGCACCAACTCCCGCAGGGCGGCCTCGCAGTCAGGCACGTGGCACAGCATGCGCTCCGTGCGACAGGCGTCGAACGTATTGCTCTCGAAGCGGAGCTGCTGGGCGTCGCCCTGCTCGAAGGTGGCGGTCGTCGGGCTCGACGCCTGACGGCGGGTGGCCTCGGTGATCATGCTGGTGCTGAAGTCGACGCCGACGACGCTCCCGCCGGGCGCCAGGAGGGCCGCCACCTCGCGGGTGTGATCGCCGGTGCCGCAGCCCAGGTCGAGGACGGTCTCGCCGGGCCGCAGGTCGAGCCGGGCCAGCACGTCGGCCCGGGCGGCCTGCACGTCGGGGGCGTCCTGGATGCGGTCCAGGAGCCCGATGAAGACGCCGGGATCCTCCAGGGCGTCGACGGTGGTGAACATTCCGACGTGCTCAACCTGAGGCATGGCGGTCTCCTTCCGGCCCGAGCGGGGGGTCTCGGCGCGGCGGAAGGGTATCGGGCGCCACCCGGTTGAACCTGATCTGGAACCCGATTCTTTCCTTACCGGAAGCTGACCAGGCTCGCCCTCGACGCCCCGCGGGGAGCCGGGGCATGTTCGGGGCGTTTGTGGAGGATTGAGCGGTGTGGGATTGGGGTAAGACCCGTTCCACTGTCCGGATGCGCTTCAAAAGGTAGGCGCCGACATGCAGAGTGAGCAGGACGCGGGCGACGTGCTTGACGAAGTGGCCCGGATCCATCCCGCCGTGGCCCGGCTTCGGCAGCTGGTGGCGTCGGCCACCATCCTGGACCTGAAAGCCACCGCCGGTTCGTACTGGGCCGACCACCACAGCGACGATGATGACGGCGCGTCTACTCCCACGGGGGACCGACCCGGGTGATGATCTCCCCGTGGACCGCGACGAACGTGCTGTCGGGGGCGGCGGCCCAGTCCCGCCAGCCGGCCGCCACTTCCTCCAGTTCGTCCCTGGTGGCGATGCCGTACTCCTCGGCCTGACCGGCCAGGCTGGATGCGACCACCCGCTCGGCCCAGAGTCCTCCCCACCAGGCCCGGTCGCCGGGGTTGGCGAACGTCCAGGTCGAAGTGGTGTAGGCCACGTCGGTGAAGCCGGCCTCGAGGGCCCAGCGCAGCAGCCACCGGCCGGCGTCGCCGGCGGTGCCGTTGCGGTCGCTGACCGCCATGTAGATCTGCCGCCAACGGTCGAGCCGGGGGTCGGCCGGGGTCCACAGGAAGGCCGGGTAGTCGCTGTCGCGCGCCGCCACGATCCCGCCCGGCCGGGCGAGGCGGCCCATGGCGGCCAGAGCCCCGACCGGGTCCCTGAGATGCTGGAGCACCTGATGGGCGTGGACGACGTCGAACGAGCCGGCGGGCACGTCCAGCGTCCGGAAGTCCCCGACCCGGAACGTCACGTTGCCGGCGTGCGCGGCTTCGGCATGGGCCGTCGCCTCGGCGATCACCGGGTCGGAGATGTCGACCCCGACGACGGCGCCGGTGGGCCCGAGGCGGCGGGCGAGGTCGACGCTCAGAGTGCCGGGACCGCAGCCGACGTCGAGTAGGCGCAGCCCGTCCCCCAGGTGGGGCAGCAGGTAGGCGGCCGAGTTGGCCGCCGTGCGCCACCGGTGGGAGCGCAGCACGGAGTCGGAGTGGCCGTGGATGTAGGTGTCGCCGGACGAGGTCACAGGCGGCGATTGTCGCTCCGGGCCGCACGACATTCACAACCGGCGATTCGCACTGGCCACGGGTTCCCATGCGAAGCTCCTCGACATGACCACGGCTCCTCCGCTCCCGCCCGTCGAGCAGGTACGGCCGGGACTGTGGAGCATTCCCGTCCCGATCCCCAACAACCCGCTGCGCTACGTCCTCGTCTACGTCTTCGAGACCGACGGTGGGATCTACCTCGTCGACGCCGGCTGGAACACCGACGACGCCTTCGACACCCTGGCCGCCGGGCTGACCGCCCTCGGCGCCTCCGTGACCGACGTGCGGGGCGTGATGGTCACCCACATCCACCCCGACCACTACGGCCTCGCCGGACGGGTGCGGGAGAACTCGGGCGCCTGGGTCGGCCTCCACCCGGCCGACGCCGCGCTCATCCCCGACCGCTACGAGCAGACCGACGACCTGCTGGTCCGGGTCGCCGCCACGCTGCGGCGGTGGGGGGCACCGCCGGACGAGGTGGAGGGGCTGACCTACGCCTCGATGCCCGTCCTCGCCTTCGTGTCGACGGTGAAGCCCGACGTCCTCCTGGAGGACGGCGACAAGCCGGAGGTGCCCGGGTGGGACCTCCAGGCCATCTGGACGCCGGGCCACTCTCCCGGCCACCTCGCCTTCTGGGAGCCCCGGAACCGGCTGATGCTGACCGGCGACCACGTGCTGCCCCGCATCACCCCCAACATCTCGCTCCACCCCCAGGCCGGCGACGACCCGCTGGGCAGCTTCCTCCGGTCGCTGGAGAAGCTGATGCCCTACGACGCCCGCGAGGTGCTGCCGGCCCACGAGCACCGGTTCGTGGGCCTCTCCGCCCGGCTGACCGAGCTGATCGACCACCACGAGAGCCGGTTCACCGAAGTCCTGGCCGCGGTCGCCGCCGGGCGGGACACGGCCTGGGCGGTGGCCGGCTGCATGAAGTGGTCCCGCTCCTGGGACCGCATCGAGGGCTTCATGCGCCGGGCGGCGGTGGCCGAGGCCATGGCCCACATCCGGGCCCTGGAGCGCCGCGGCCTGCTCCAGGAGATCCCCGGCGAACCCGTCCGCTACGAGCTCGTCGCCGGCTGAG